>NZ_BAAJAO010000002.1:0-253261 GCF_057554405.1 Rosettibacter sp. KY25
ATTTTGTAATTCAGGCACGCACTAAATTTCATTTCGTGTAACGATTTAATCTCTAACATGATTCGAAGAATCGTGCACAAAATTAATTGATTTCATTTATTCAATTACCATTCATGAAATTTCATTTCGTGTTACAATACACCAGTCCATTTTTCCAATCGCTTCTATTCCCATCGACTAATATTGAACCCCTTCAGGGTTCTAATAATTTTTCGTACTTCACATTTTTTCTATTCATATTAAACCACTTCGTGGTTTTCGTAATTTTTTAAATCTTGTAATCTATTCATATTAAACCACTTCATGGTTTCTTAATATGCAACATTCGACCTACAATTTTGTAATTCAAATAAGCACGAAACTTCGTTTCGTGTTACAATTCATATTAAAGCACCTCCTGGTTTTCTAACATTTAACCTGTAACTTACAAAATTTAACCATTAATGCTTTTGCACAAAATTTTATTTTGTGTTATGATTATGATTTGTAGGGCTGTTTATAGAAAGGAAAATATTAGGAGACGAGTAAGCGATTCGTCTCCTTCAAAATACTTAATTGAATTACTTGGCAGATGCAAATCTCTTTGCTACTGCATCCCAATCAACTACATTCCACCAATTAGCAATGTATTCAGGTCTTCTATTTTGGTATAATAAGTAATATGCATGTTCCCAAACATCAAGTCCCATAACAGGAAAACCTTTAACTTCAGCAACATCCATTAAGGGATTATCCTGATTAGGAGTTGAAGTTACAACTAACTTACCATCACTTAAAACAAGCCACGCCCAACCAGAGCCAAATCTTGTTGCAGCGGCATTGTTAAAAATTTCTTTGAATTTTTCAAATGAACCAAATGTGCCATTGATTGCATCTGCAAGTGCACCTGTAGGCTGACCACCTTTATTTGGTCCCATAATTTCCCAGAACATTGTATGATTATAATGTCCACCGCCATTGTTACGAACAGCTACTGGAAGTTTGGAAACATTCTGGAAAAGCTCTTCAAGAGTTTTTCCTTCCATATCTGTTCCTTCAATGGCTTTATTTAAGTTTGTTACATAAGCACCATGATGTTTGTCATGATGTATTTCCATTGTTCTTGCATCTATGTATGGTTCTAACGCATTAAATGCATAGGGCAATGGTGGTAATTCGAATTTACTCATTGTGTTACTCCTTTTATTATATATATTGTTTGTTAATGCTTCAATTTTTTTTGTGCCTAATCCTAATGTTAGTAAACCTATCGATGTTAAAAATTTTTTTCTGTTCATATTAAACTCCAAATGATTCGCCACAACCGCATGTTCTTTTTGCATTTGGATTATTGAATACAAAACCTCTACCGTTTAGTCCATCACTGAAATCGAGGACAGTGCCTGTCAGATAAAATAAACTTTTGCCATCAACAAAAATTTTTAATCCTTCTTTTTCGATAACTGTATCACCAGCTTTTTCTGTATCATCAAAACCAAGTTGATAGGTTAAGCCTGAACAACCTCCGCCTTTAACACTTATTCTTAATCCATAGCTTGCTGGAATATTATTTTCTTCCTTTATTTTCAAAACCTGTTTTAATGCTTTTTCCGTAATATCTATTTCAGAAGTTATGTTAATTTGTTCGTTCATTTTCAATCCTTTCTTCTTGATTTTTATTGCTTTCAATATCATTAACATTATTATCAAGAAAAAAATTCACTTTCCATGCATTTGAAGAAATTTTTTTTAATTTATTTTCTTTTGTAAGAGCATCAATAAATTCAAGAGTTAATTTTTCTGATTCTGTGTAACTGAGTTTTATATTTTTTTTCTCAAAATAACTTCTTATAGCATATTGAACATCTCTCAAAAAAATATTTGAATTGGTAAACAGAGGATATTTTTCTTTCATGAATTTGAAAAAAACTTTTTGATTGTTGAGTAATTCATTCAGATAGTTCATAATTCACCTTTAGATTAGTTTAGAAAAATTAATCAAGAATTTTTCCCTCAATAATTGGTTTTGTTTTGTATTAACTTTAGCAAAATTATAAGAGTTCTAATAAATAAAAAAATTTATAAACGGATTATTATCTCAACATTTTTTATTAATTTTGAAAAATAGTTTTTTGAAATTTTGTAAAATCTTAAGAAAGTAATGAATTAAGATAAAGATTGGTTAAATTTTTTAGATACAGATAGAAAAAGAGAAACTTAATTAAATGGTATGTTAAATAAGTAATCGGAGAAAAAATGGTTAACAGTATTTTCTGGCTTGCCCCTGCCTCTTCAATTCTTGCTTTATTTTTTGCCTGGTTTTTCTTCAAACAGATGATGAAGGAAAGCGAAGGCACAGAAAAAATGGCAAGTATAGCTTCCTATGTTCGTAAAGGAGCTATGGCTTACCTTAAACAACAATATAAAGTTGTTGGAATGTTTTTCATTGTTATTATGGTAATTTTTTTAATACTTGCTTATGGATTTAATGTTCAGAATCCATGGGTGCCATTTGCATTTATTACTGGCGGTTTCTTCTCTGGTTTATCAGGATTTTTTGGAATGAAAACCGCAACTTATGCTTCTGCAAGAACAGCTAATGCTGCAAGAGAATCTTTGAATAAAGGATTAAAAATTGCTTTCAGAAGCGGTGCTGTTATGGGACTTGTAGTTGTTGGTCTTGGTTTGCTTGATATTTCCATCTGGTTTACAATATTAAATATTGTTTATCCTCACGCAAGTGATGCTCATAATCTTGTAGTTGTAACCACAACAATGTTAACATTTGGGATGGGTGCTTCTACACAAGCATTGTTTGCAAGAGTAGGTGGAGGAATTTTTACAAAAGCAGCAGATGTTGGTGCTGATTTAGTAGGAAAAGTTGAAGCTGGTATTCCAGAAGATGACCCGCGCAATCCAGCTACAATTGCTGATAATGTTGGCGATAATGTAGGTGATGTTGCAGGAATGGGTGCAGATTTGTATGAATCATACTGTGGTTCGATTTTAGCAACAGCAGCTTTAGGAGCTTCTGCATTTGTTAATGCACCTGAATTACAAATGAAAGCTGTATTAGCCCCAATGCTTGTTGCAGCAGTTGGTATTGTTCTTTCCATTGTTGGAATTTTTATGGTAAGAACAAAAGAAGATGCAACTCAAAAAGATTTGCTTGCTTCTCTTTCAAGAGGAATAAATATAAGCTCGGTCTTAATCGTAATCTTTTCTTTTATAATTGTTAACTTACTTGGATTTGAAAATGCACTTGGAATTTGGGGCTCAATTGTTACAGGATTGGTAACAGGAATTATTATTGGTAAATCAACTGAATATTATACTTCACATTCATATAAACCAACTCAAAGAATAGCAAATAGCTCACAAACTGGTCCTGCTACTGTTATTATATCTGGCTTGAGTATTGGTATGATGTCAACAGCAGTTCCGGTTATCACAGTTGCATTCGGGATTATTTTTGCTTTTCTATTTGCAACAGGTTTTGATTTAACAAATATTAATATGGGATTATATGGAATTGGAATTGCAGCTGTAGGAATGCTTTCTACACTTGGAATTACACTTGCAACAGATGCTTATGGTCCTATTGCAGATAATGCCGGTGGTAATGCAGAAATGAGCGGCTTAGGCAAAGAAGTTAGAAAAAGAACAGATGCTCTTGATGCTTTAGGAAATACAACAGCTGCAACAGGAAAAGGTTTTGCTATTGGTTCGGCTGCTCTAACAGCTCTTGCTCTTTTAGCTTCCTATGTTGAAGAAGTTAAAATTGCTTTATTAAGAGCCGGAAAATCACTTCTTGATTTAGGTAATGGTATTCTTATCGAAACTCAAAAAGCAAGTATTATGGATTTTATGAATTATTACCAGATTAATTTAATGAATCCAAATGTTTTGGTTGGAGTATTTATTGGTGCAATGATGGCATTTTTGTTCTGCGGTTTAACAATGAGTGCTGTTGGTCGTGCTGCAGGTAAAATGGTTGACGAAGTAAGAAGACAATTCAAAACTATTCCTGGAATTCTTGAAGGAACAGCTGAACCAGATTATGCAAGCTGTGTAGCTATTTCTACAAAAGGTGCTCAACGCGAAATGATTCTTCCTTCTTTACTTGCAATTTTAGTTCCTATTATAACTGGAGTTATATTTGGGGTAGCTGGAGTTATGGGCTTATTAACAGGCGGACTTGGTGCTGGATTTGTTCTTGCAATATTTATGGCTAATTCAGGTGGTGCATGGGATAATGCAAAGAAATATATTGAAGAAGGAAATTATGGCGGTAAAGGTTCTGATCCTCATAAAGCTGCTGTAATTGGTGATACTGTTGGTGATCCTTTCAAAGATACATCTGGACCAAGCTTGAACATTTTAATTAAATTAATGAGCATGGTTTCAATTGTAATGGCTGGAGTGACAGTAGCATTCCATATTTTATAAGTTCATTAATATTTGTTATTAAAAATGAAATAACACTATGGTTCTCAGTGTATGGGTTGAGGGAACTCAGCACTGAGAACCATAAATTTATTTAATGAACATCTGAGGGAAAAACTCAAATCCTTATTTCGTGTTAGGAATTGAACAATATAATTCAAAACAATAATTTAGATAGAAGAGAAAAAATTAAAATAAGAACAAAACTAAGTTTCGTGTTATAAATTTAAAATTGTAAGTCGAAATGTAATTTCGACAATAGTGAAAAATATTTTTTTTCACGAAGCTTCGTTTCGTGTTACAAGTCTCAGCACATCATTCCAAACGCTTCTGTTTCCACATCTATTATTGAACCCCTATAGGGTTCTAAAATATATTTATTTTCTTTCATCTATTAATATTAAACGCCTTTCGGGGTTTTTAAATTGAAACTGTCAATCTGTAATCTTGTACCAAAGGAATGCCTAACGGCATAATTTTGTAATTTAGTTACGCAAGAAATTTCATTTCGTGTTACAAAGCACCTGCCTATCATTCCCCGCCTAAGGCGGGCAAGCATTATTCCAATTTTTCATCATTCCTAATGTTTCTATTGTCATAGCATGTTATTGAACCCCTTCAGGGTTCTGATAATTTTTCGTACTTCACATTTTTTCTATTCATATTAAACCACTTCGTGGTTTTTGCAATTTTTAAATTTTGTAATCTTGTAATCTATTCATATTAAACCATTTCGTGGTTTATTCAAACTATCAAAATGCAACCTTCAAATTGTAATCCTAAACTTAAAACTATTGATGACAATGTTTGTGACAAATTATAAACCTTCCTTGATTTATGAATTATGTTAATCTAATTTTGTTTATAAATTTCTTACAAATTTGGTGAATTGTGAATCCTCTTAACAAAGCTATTGTTGATGTAGTTAAAATTCTCCCCCAATCCATAGTTTTCATTTTTGCAAAAAGATATATCGCAGGCGAAACCATTCAAGATGGAATTCGTGTTGTTAAAGAACTGAATTCAAAAGGAATACTTGCAACTATGGATGTTCTGGGCGAAGCCGTTACAAATAAAGAAGAATCAGAGCAGGCGAAACTTGAATGTTTGCATGTTCTGGATGTTATTCAAGAAAATAATTTGAAATCAAATTTATCAATCAAACCAACTCAAATGGGTTTGAAAATTGATTTTGATTTTTGCTACAAGCAAGTTTCAGAAATTCTTGAAAGAGCAGCAAAGTATAAAAATTTTGTGCGAATCGATATGGAAGATTCTTCTACAACTGATGCAACTTTTGAACTCTATAAAAGATTAAGAGAGAAATATGATAATGTTGGAATTGTTGTTCAAGCTTATCTTAAAAGAACCATGAGTGATATTCAAAATCCAGATATGAAAGGAACTAATTATAGATTATGCAAAGGAATTTATATTGAACCTGAAGAAATTGCTTATAAAAAAAAGCAGGAGATTCGAGATAATTTTATTAAAATCCTCGAGTACTTTTTTAATAATGGCAATTATGTTGGAATTGCAACACATGATGATTATCTAATTGAAAAAGCTTATCAGATGATTAAAGAAAAAAATATTCCAAAAGATAAATTTGAATTTCAGATGCTTTACGGTGTAAAAGAAAATCTTAGAGACAAAATTAATTCTGATGGTTATAAAATCCGGGTTTATGTTCCTTTTGGAAAACACTGGTATAATTATTCAATTCGCAGACTTCAGGAAAATCCACAGGTAGCATGGTATATCACAAAAAGTATTTTTTCACATAACTGATGAATGTAATCGGAATAGAAACATCTTGCGATGAAACTTCTGTAGCAGTAATATCAAATGGGAAATTAATTTCCAATTTAATTTCTTCTCAGGATTTTCATGTTGATTACGGTGGTGTTGTTCCTGAATTATCAAGCAGAGCACATCTTCAAATATTGATGCCACTTTTGAAAAAAGCTCTTAAAGAATCAAATCTTTCACTAAAAGAAATTGATTTAATTACTGCAACAGCAGGTCCAGGTTTAATTGGGGCTTTACTTGTTGGATTGACTTTTGCAAAAGGTTTGGCTTATTCACTTAAAAAAACTTTTATTCCTGTAAATCACATTGAAGGACATATTTTTTCTGGATTCTTAATGGAAGAAAAACCAGAGTTTCCTTATTTGTGTCTTGTAGTTTCAGGCGGACATACACTTCTACTAATTGTTAAAAGTGATATTGAAATTATTAAACTTGGAACAACTGTAGATGATGCAGCTGGCGAAGCTTTCGACAAAGTTTCTAAATTACTTGGGCTTGGTTATCCTGGTGGTCCACAAATTCAAAAAATTTCTGAAAATAAAAATTCGGATTTTGTTGATTTCCCGATTGCTCATTGCCAAAATGAATACGATTTTTCTTTCAGTGGACTTAAAACTTCAGTAATAAGATTTATTCAGAAAGAATATGGAAACAGCGAAACAATTCCAGATGAACATATTCCATTGATTGCAGCATCATTTCAAAAAGCTATAGTAAAAGCTTTAACAAGAAATGTTGAAAAAGCTTTAAGCAATTTTGAAGTCAACTCAATTTCACTTGTTGGAGGTGTTGCAGCAAATAAATTATTAAGAGAGGAACTTGAAAAAATTTCTGTTCGTTACAATAAAAAGTTAATAATCCCATCACTTGAATTCTGTGGAGATAATGCTGCTATGATTGCTTATCGCGGCATGAGACTTTATGAATATTCTCATACTAATGAAAATTTATTTTATTTTTCCAATCATAATGCTTATCCCGACTTAAATGGCAATACATTTATTAAAGATTTCCATTAAAAAAATTAGGATTGATATTGATAACAATTATTGATGAAAATAAAAATCAAATTTTTAATCGCAATGAAATTTATTTAATAGTAGCTTTTTTTGTTTTTGTCCTTTCAATTTTGATATTTACTTTCTATGCACCAAATTATTATGAAATGCCATCGCCCGTTCAAATTGACATTCCAAAAGGGATGACACTCAATCAAGTTGTTGATTCACTTTATGTTAAAAAAATTATTCCAAGTAAAACTAATATGAAAATTGCAGCTTTTATTTATGGTGCAGAAAGAAAAATAAAAGCTGGAAGATACGTAATCCCGAATGGATTAAATTATCTTCAACTCATAGAAGAATTGATAAATCCTAAAAAATCATTGCAAGTGCTTGTAACAATTCCAGAGGGAATATGGCAAAATGAATTGGCTAAACTGCTCGAAGAAAATTTAGGCATTGATTCTGCTAAAGTGATGGAATTGAGCAAAAGTAAATCATTTATTAATTCACTTGGATTGGATACTGATAATCTTGAAGGTTACCTTTTACCGGAATCATATTATTTTTATTCAAACTCAACTGCTGAAGATGTTCTAAGAAGATTAAAAAAAGAAATGGATAAATTTCTTGATGACCCAAAGATTAAGAAGAGAATGCAAGAATTAAAGATGACTAAAAAGCAAGTATTAACATTAGCATCTATAATTGATGCTGAATCGAATTATGTGCCTGAGTTTAAAAGAATTTCCGGTGTTTATCATAATAGATTAAAAAGAGGGATGCTTTTGCAGGCAGACCCAACAGTTCAATATTTAATTCGAGAAAGAAAGAGTAAAAAAGTTTATTACAAAGACCTGGATATTGATTCAAGATTTAATACTTATAAATATGCAGGACTTCCACCAGCACCAATTAATAATCCAGGAAAAGATGCAATTCTTGCTGCATTATATCCGGAAAAACATAATTATCTTTATTTTGTTGCAAATGGATTAGGGCAGCATAATTTTTCTTCTAATCAATTTGAACATATGGAAAACATAGCTCGATACAGGAAATGGTTAAAAGGTCAAAATCAGTAATAATAATCTTTGCAATTTTTATATGGAGTTGTGCAAATCAAATTCCGCCTGGTGGAGGACCAGTTGATATAATTCCTCCACAGATAATTGAAGTATATCCTTCAAATGGAACAACAAATTTCAATAAAAATTATTTTGAGATTAAATTCAGTGAATATGTTGATAAAAGAACTGTTCGTGATGCAATTTTTATTTCACCTCCGTTGAAATATCCTCTCGAGTATGATTGGAGTGGAAGAACTTTAAGAATAAATTTCCAAGATACATTAAGAAAAAATACAACATACACTATTACTATTGGAGCTGGAATTGAGGACTTAAATAATCATAACAAAATGATTGAACCATACTCATTTGCATTTTCAACTGGAGAAAAAATTGATTCGGGAAAAATTTCAGGAAAGATTTATGACAAAGAACCTTCAGGTGTAATGGTTTTTGCTTACAAAAAAAATAATAGTGAGATTAACCCTTCAATTCAAAAACCGGATTTTGTTTCTGAAGTAGGGAAAAATGGCAAATATAATTTAGTTGGTTTAAGTGAAGGAGAATATTTTGTCTTTGCAATGAAAGATAAATTAAGAGATTTTTTATATCAAAAGAATGAAGATGAATATGGAGTTCAGTTTAAAAAAATTGTTTTGTCGAAAGAAATTCATGAAATAAATAATGTTGATTTCTTTTTGACCAAAGAAGATACAATTGCACCAAATATTTTAAATGCATCAATGAAGGATAAGAATCATATTCTTATCGATTTTAATGAGAGAATTGACAGTTCAAAAATTTCAGTGGATAATTTTTATATATATGATTCTACAATAAATAAAAAAGTAATTCCGCAATATTTATTCAAATCAGCTGAAAAGGGAAATCAATTTAATTTTTGTATTGCTGATACATTAATTAAAGAAAACAAGATTTTTTTAATTGCTCAGAATGTTTATGATGTTTACGGTAATATTAATCTTAAAGAAGAAATACAATTAAACGTTGAAACAAAAAAAGATACTTCTGCTCCAAAGATTGTAAAAATTGAAAATCAATATCCTGAAAACAAAACAGATTTTGATAATCCAGTTCTTACATTAAAATTTGATGATGGAATTGAAGAAGATAGCTTAAGGAAAGCGGTGAGTGTTATTGACGTAAAAGAAAACAAATATCCGTTTGAAATTAAAAAAATTGATGATGCTTCATTTGATGTGATTCTAAAATCAAAATTAAAGCAGAGAAGTGAATATCAGCTCAATATTAATCTCAGCAAATTGATAGATGCAGCAGGGAACAAAGTTGATTCAATTTATAAATATAAATTTACAACAGCGAGTGAACTTGATTTTTCTGGCATATCGGGGAAAGTTATGATTGACAGTGATACTAACGATGTTATTGTTGTACTTGAAAGCTCTGATGCAAATAAAAATATATACAAACAAAAAATTGATAAGCAAAAGAATTTTAATATTAATAAAGTTTTGCCGGGGAAATATTTGTTGTGGAGCTTTATAGACAAAGACAAAAATGGGAAATATACATTTGGAAGTGTAAATCCATTTAAGTTTGCTGAAGGATTCAAATTTTATCCTGATACATTGAATTTAAGAGCACGCTGGCCTGTAGGAGATGTAATTTTGAAATAAGAATTAATCAGTTGTTACTTTCAGTGATATAGGTAATATTTCGATGACAATTTTTTGAACCACTTAATATCTTTATTCAAAATTTCTTTGATATCATGAAATTTATACCTTTTAGAAAATTGAAGACGAATTTTATCTGTTCCAATAACTTTATCGAACATTTTTATTCGTGAAGAATCTGCAATGCTGAAAATCTTTTTATCAGGATAGAGCTTATTAATAACCTCAAGAAAATAAAATTGAATCTGCATCAAGTTAACTTTATCAAAATCGTAAATATGAATTTGAACTCCATTCAAAATTTTATTCTGCCATTTTCCGTATAAAGGTTTATAACTTATCGGTCTAAATTTTACACCTGTGAGTTTTAATGAATTCATGTAAGCAGCAAGTGTATCAGGATTAATCCATTCAGCAGCAAAAGTTTGGAATGGTAAAGTATAACTTATGCCAATAGAAATTTCATTTAATTCACCAAGAATTCCAGTTGCAACAAGATAAAATGGAATTTTACTGTCAGGCACATTTGCAGAGGTTGGCACCCAAATTAATTTTGTATCATCAAATTTCATCCATCGATGCCAGCCTTCCATTTTAACTACATTTAATTTACACTTCAAACCATTTGAAAGCATTTTTTCATTATTAAGCATTAGAGCTAATTCGCCGCAAGTTAATCCATACACATAAGGAATTTTGTATTGACTGACAAAAGAAATAAAATTATCTTCAACAATATTTCCTTCGATACGCAAACCGCCGAGCGGATTAGGTCTATCAAGAACAATGAATTCTTTATTATTTTCTGCAGCTGCTTCCATTGCAAGTCCAAGTGTAGAAATGTATGTATAAGAGCGGCATCCAATATCCTGAATATCATAAACTAAAACATCAACATCTTTGAGCATTTCTGGAGTAGGTTTTTGAGTTTTGCCATATAAAGAATAATATTTAATGCCAGATGAGCTGTCAAAAAAATCTTCAACAAATTCACCGGAACCAGCAACTCCTCTGATGCCATGTTCTGGACTAAAAACAGCAATCAGTTGAAAATTTTTTGCTTTTTTGAATAAGTCAATTGTAGATATTAATTTGCTGTTAACACTTGTATGATTTGCTATTAATCCAACCCGCTTGCCTTGGAGCAAAGAAAAATTATCTTTTTCGAGAATATCAATTCCAAGCAATACTTTTGGATTCTGAGAATATACATTCAGCTTGATTATTAAGAAGTAAATAAAAATTATAAACAGCGGTTTAGATAAAAAATTTTTCATTATGATTTCAATGAGCTTGTGATAATATTCAGATACAAATCTGTTGTTTTTTGAACTTCATCATATATCACTTGAACACTTTTTTGAATTTCAGAAGCTATTGTTTGATTGCTCAATGATTTACAATTTATCAATACATTCAAATATGCAGATTGAGCAGAAGACTTTATTAAAGAGACTGCTACGCCTGCATCTGAAATAGAATTTTTGTTTCCTTTATCAATTATGATTTTTAATAATGGCAAAATAGAACTGCAATTTTTGATTACTTCGAAAGGAATTTCTGCGGCATGTAAAGTGGCATCTTCAATTTTTTTTGAACGAATTTCGATTTGTTCTTCATTCTCTTTTGGAAGTTTCATTGCTTCCAAAACATTGTTGAAAGCTTGATTATCTTGTTCAGCTAATTCGAGAAATTTTTTCTTGTAATCATCAAGTTTTTCTTTTACAGAAATCATATCACTTTCGACATCTGCATATTTTTTCTTACCAATTGTTAAGTTGCATACCATTATGCCAAGGCTTGAAGCAAGAGCGCCGCAAAATGCAGCAACATTCCCGCCGCCTGGAACAGGTGCACTTGATGATAATTCTGTTAAGTATTCTAAAATTGTTTTTGATTCGTTCATAAAAATTTCCTTTAATTTAGTTAAATCATGTATTCAATAATTTTTTCTTCTGGAATAAATTTATTTAATGAATTTAATCCAAGATTTTCAATTGCAGCTTCAATCAATTTTGTTTCATTGGATTCTTTGTTGTTTGTATAAAATTTACCTGCTTCAATGATTGCTTTTAATGGAACCAGTCCAACTATTTCACTGCCGCAAACATCTACACCAAATCTTAACGCTTCTTTTTTTACTTCCTCATATGCTATATGAATTGGAGTAACAAGAAAATTTGTAAGATTCATCGAAACTTGAGTAATATTATATTTTTCAAGATAAACTCCCATAGCTTTAACTTCTTTTAATCTTCCAGGTACTCTAATAGTTTTACCATCAACTTTTATAATATTTCCTGCTTCATCACGTTTTGGATAACCACTTTCACGCAGCA
Source organism: Rosettibacter sp. KY25 (assembly GCF_057554405.1). Lineage (NCBI taxonomy): Bacteria > Pseudomonadati > Ignavibacteriota > Ignavibacteria > Ignavibacteriales > Melioribacteraceae > Rosettibacter > Rosettibacter sp. KY25. The sequence continues at coordinate 12,306 of NZ_BAAJAO010000002.1, forward strand.
GTTCACTGATTTCTTTAGCAAATTTAATATCATTCGATTTGATATTTACATTATAAGCAATTAAAAAAAATCTTGCACCTGTAACAATTGCACCGAGTTTTGGATTAAAAACAGGTTCGCCATAATCTGGGAACCATTCCGGATTTTTTAATTTTTCTTCCAATCCTTCATATTCTCCCTGTCTAATATTTGCAAGACTTTTACGTTCAGGTTTACGAGCTGAATATTCATATAAATAAACAGGAACATTTAATTCACGAGAAATTATTTCAGCAAATTGTTCAGATATTTTTACGCATTCTTCCATAGTTACATTTGAAATTGGAACAAAGGGGACAACATCAATTGCTCCAATTCTTGGATGTTCTCCTTTATGAAATCTCATATCAATATTTTTTGCTGCTGCTATGCATGCATTTATTGCACCATTAAGAATTCCTTCTTCATTTCCAGCCATTGTTACAACAACTCGATTATAATCAGCATCAGGTTCAAGATTCAACAATTTTACATTAGAAGTTGAATCAATCGCATTTCGAATTTCATTAAAAGTATTTTCATTTCTTCCTTCGCTGAAATTTGGAACACATTCAATAATTTTCATTTTATCCTCAAGTTTTTTTATAAATTATTTCTCCTTTTTTAATTGTCATCGAGTTTAAATTTTGTCCAATGTTGTAAATAATTTCTTTATAATCTTTTGAGTCAAAAATTGCAAAATCAGCCTGCTTATTAATTTCTATGCTTCCTGCGATATCACTTAAACCAAGTGCTTTTGCAGCATTAATTGTTACAGAAGATATTATTTCCTCTGGAGTCATTTTCATGTAAATTGCAGCAAGACTCATTATCAAATGTAAATTTATGATGTTTGATGTTCCTGGATTATAATCCGTTGATAAAGCCACAATTGCATTATTGTCAATTAAACTTCTTGCAGGTGCATACTGTGAGTTTGAGAAAAATGATGCACCAGGTAATAACACCGCCACAGTTTCGCTTTTTGCTATATTATTAATTTCGTTTTCATCAATTACTTCCAGATGGTCGGCAGAAAGTAATTTATGTTTCACTGCAAGCTGAATTCCTCCTATGCTATTAAATTGATTTGTGTGAATTCGAATTTTATATTTAAGTTTTTTTGCTCTTGAAATTATTAATTCTGTTTCTTCGATATTAAATGCAGACTTTTCACAATATATATCAACAAATTCAGATAAATTATTTTTAATTATGTATGGGAGAAGTTCATCAGTAATTAGCTTCAAGTAACCTTCATGGTCATTCTTATATTCCAACGGATATACATGTGCACCTAAAAATGTTGGAACAATATCAATTTTAGAAGATTTACTAAAATGATTTATTACCTGCAGCAGTTTAATTTCATCATAATAACTTAAACCATAACCACTTTTAATTTCTAAAGTGGTTACTCCTTGAGAAATAAAGTTTTCAATTTTTGGTTCAAGCAAATTTATCAATTCATCATAAGATGAATTTCTAACTGATTGAACAGTTGAATTTATACCTCCTCCGTTTTCCAAAATTTTTTCATAACTAATCCCGCTCAATCTTTGAAAAAATTCATTTGAACGAGAGCCGGCAAATGCTGCATGAGTATGGCATTCTATAAGACCAGGCAAAACTATTTTATCTTTTACATCAATTGTTTCATCTGCTGAAATTTTATGAAGCGATGAATTTGGAATTAAATCTTTTATTATACCATTTTCAATTAGAATAGAATGATTTGTTAAAATAGTAATATTATTTTGTTCTTTTCCTCTTTTGAAATTTTTTCCATTTGTATCAACAGTAATAATTAAAGCCGGGTTGTTTATTAATTTTTTCATAACATAATTTTTTCTTATCAGCATATTAAAAATAGACAATTCGAAGCCTTAATTTCTAATCTTTTTGTTAAGACACTATTAATTTCGTATTTTTGAATACTAAAAATGCAAGGATTATCTAAAAATGCCATCAAAGTATAGAATTCTCTTTGCCACATCTGAAGTTGTTCCTTTCATAAAAACTGGCGGATTGGCAGATGTTTCTTCGGCACTCCCTCAAAAATTGCAAGAATTAGGTCATGATGTAAGACTTATTGTTCCGAAATATGGTGCTATAGACGAGAGAAAATTTAAGATTCATGAAGTTGTTCGATTGAAGGATATTAAAATTAATATTGGCGAAAAAGAAGTAATCTTTTCTTTGAGATCATCCTTTTTAATCGGTCCAAAAGTTAGGGTGCAAATTTATTTTCTTGATAATCCTGAATATTTTGGTAGTCGTCACAGTTTGTATTCAGATCCGTTGACTGGCGAAGATTATCCAGATAATGATGAAAGATTTATTTTATTTGCAAGAGCAGCTTTTGAATTGATTACAAAATTAGGATGGACGCCTGATATTATTCACTGTAATGATTGGCAATGTGGATTGATTCCTGCATATTTAAAAACAATGTATAAAAATGACCCTCAATATGCCAAAGTAAAAACTTTGTTTACAATTCATAATATGTCTTATCAGGGAATTTTTCCAAAAGAATCTTTTGCAAAAACTTCTTTACCTGAAGAACTTGCAAACGAGAAAGGTGTGTTCCATGAAGGCAAATTAAATTTCTTAAAAGCAGGTTTGATGTTTGCTGATATGATTAATACTGTTAGCGAAACTTATGCAAAAGAATTATGCACAGAAAAAGAATTTGGTGCTGGTTTACATGAAGTTCTTGCAAAAAGAAAAAAAGACGTTTATGGCATAATCAATGGAATTGATACTTCAATCTGGAATCCTCAAGTTGATAAAAAAATTCCAAAACAATATTCTTTAAGAAATATTGATAGCAAAAAAGAAAATAAAAAAGCTCTTGCCGAGAATTTTAATTTTAAATACGATGAAAATATTCCGGTAATAGGAGTAATTTCAAGATTAACAGAAGATAAAGGAATGGATTTAATTGAAGATGCATTTACACAATTGATGAATCTTGATATGCATCTTGTTTTGCTTGGAACAGGTGATAAAAAGTATAACAAATTTTTTATGAATATGGCTTCGAAATATTCAGATAAATTTTCTTGCTTTATTGGCTTTGATGATGACCTTGCACATTTAATCGAAGCCGGAAGCGATATGTTTTTAATTCCTTCAAAATATGAACCTTGTGGATTGAATCAAATGTACAGTCTTGTTTATGGAACTGTGCCTATTGTTCATAAAACAGGAGGACTTGCAGATACAATCCAGCCTTTTAACGAAAAGAATGGTTCAGGCAATGGATTTGTTTTTGAAAAATATTCTGCAAGCGCAATGATATCAGAAATTAAAAAAGCTATTAAATTGTTTTCAAATGATAAAGAAACATGGAAAACATTAATGAAGAATGGAATGAAGTCAGATTTTTCCTGGTTGAATTCAGCAAAGAAATATATTGAACTTTACAAAAAACTCACCGAAAAGAACTGATGTTAAATCCAGCTTTATTTTTAGACAGAGATGGAACTATTAATCACGATACAGGATATGTTAAAAATCCTGACGACATTATTTTGTTAAAAGGTGTTGCAGAAAATTTAAGGAAACTAAAAGAACACTTTGGCTTTAAGATAATCGTGGTTTCCAATCAAGCTGGAGTTGCAAAAGGATTAATGACAATTGAAGATGTAGAAGCAGTAAATGAGAGAGTAAAAGAACTACTTCAAAAAGAAGGTGTTACAATTGATGCAGTTTATTATTGCCCATATCATCCAGAATACGACCCTCCTGAAAAAGCTAACTGCAGAAAACCATCACCTGCAATGATTCTCAAAGCAGCTGAAGAACATAATATTGATTTAACAAAGTCGTTTATGATTGGCGATAGAGGTTCAGACATTGAAGCAGGCATTAATGCAAATGTCAAAACAATCTTATTGCGTACAACATTAAATGATGAAGAAATATCTAACTTGATTAATCAAGGTAAAAAGCCCAATTTTGTAGCCAATGATTTTTATGAAGTTGCTAATTTTATATTTCAATCTTTTGCGGAGGAAAATTAATTGAATAAATTTCTTTTGAGACACAAACAAATTTTTATTTATCTAATCCTTGCGATTTTCTTGATTGCCTGCAATAATGACCCTACTTCTGTTGGCTCTGACCTTTTACAGGATGTAAATAAAATAAAACTAAATGAATTCATTACACAAAAAGAAAATGTAAAATTAAGTTCAAATACATTTAAGAAAAAAATTACTCTTGGAGTATCGGATAAATTAATTCTTGGGAAAAATTCTTATATAGAATCATACATATTGTTGAGTTTTAATATTTATCTTGCTGATTCTATTGTAACTAAAATTAAAGATAACAAGCTGCGAGTTGCAGAAACTTGGATGGATATGAAAGTTAAGTATTCTCTTGGAGATAAAAATTTACCATTTGATTTTACTGTTCATCAAGTAAGAAAAAAGTGGGGCTCCGATGCATTTAACTATGATAGCTTAAAAATATTAAATTATGATGCAAATGATGTTTCTTATTCACGCAGTATTACAGATACTTTGGTGAAATTCAATTTAGTTCCAAATACAGTTTTTGAATGGCTCAAGTATTCTGTTGACACAACACTTGCACCGCCAAATTATGGATTGCTTTTTAAGCCAACACCTGCAACTCAAAGATTATTAGGATTCAAAGGCTATCAATTGACTAATGACCCTGATATTCCAACTTTATATATTGTTTTAGAACAGCCATCAGTTTACAAAGATACAATCCTTGTTTCACCATACATGGATATTCATGTGGTTAATGGTGCCGATGTTTATTCTCCAAACGACATTGTACTCGAAGGAGGTTTGGGCTATAAAGGTTTTCTGTTTTTTGATTTATCATCATTACCAAAAAATATTATTATAAGCAAAGCAACATTGGAACTTAGTGTTGATTCATTAAAGAGCTTTGACGGCAATCCTTCTTCTGATTCAATTATTGTCAAAGTATTAAAAGACAGCGTAAGTAAAAGTTATACTTCCGATAGTTCTTATTATGCAATATTAAGTAGAAGTGGAAATACATTCAGTGGTGATATTTCATGGATGGTTCAAAAATGGGTAAGTGGACAGGATGAAAATCAAGGACTTGAGTTATCACTTGCAGACGAAAAATCTTCTGCAGCAAGAATCTGGATTTATGGAAGTAAACAATCAGAAGCATTGCGTCCAAGATTAAAAATTTACTACTTAAATAAATAATTGAATACAATGAAAAAATTTGGAAAATATATTTTTATTTTTTTAATCCTGGCTAAAGAAACTTTTGCATCAGGCGGGTCAATCTATTCAAGATTTGGCCTGGGAGATTTTTATTATTCATATTCTGCTCGAAGAATGGGAATGGGGGAATTAGGTATTGCAGTGACTGATTATGATTATCTTAATATTTTGAATCCTGCAAGCTGGTCAAAATTAAGATTAACGAGAGTAGAAACTGGAATAATTTATCACGGCAATAATATTTCTTCAAATTCATCTTCTGTTTTTTATTCTCAAACAATTTTTACTGGCTTCATGCTTGGATTCCCAATTGACCATGAATATGGAATAAGTTTAACTGCAGGATTACTGCCATTCTCAAATGTTGATTATGATGTTACTACTAATGAAAGCAATGATTTGACAGGTTCATATAAACTTACTTACAGCGGAAAGGGAGGATTATCAAAAACTTTTATTGGTTTGTCTTATAAACTTCCATTTAATTTTGCAGTTGGAGCTTCTTTTGATTACTATCTTGGAAAGATTACTCATAAATCTTCAATTGAATTCAACAGCAGTTCAACTTATCGAGATGGTTCTTTTTCTGATGAATACAGTTACCACGGTATCGGTTTTACAGTTGGCTTAATTTCGAGCAACTTAACACAATTAATTAAACTGAATGGTATAAAGGATTTAAGAATTGGAATTACATACTCAAATAAATCAACTATTGATGCAGATACAGTTAATAATTCAACAACAATCATTGGAACAATAAACAATTCATCTGGGAAAATTACTACAAAACTCCCTTATAGATTTGGAGCAGGTTTAGCTTTGCAATTTTCTGATTATCTTTTTGCAGCTGATTATCTTTATCAGCCTTTTAATCAGTTCACGAAAGATAATCAACGATTAAATGAACTTAAGAATTTACAAAAGATTAGTTTAGGTGTGGAGTATCGTAAATCAGAATTAAGGTCACACTCATATTGGGAACAGGTTATATTGAGAGGAGGTCTAAGCTACGAAAAAACTCAATATCATATTAACAATAAAAGTATTGATATGATTGCTGTTTATTCAGGCTTTTCGTTACCGCTTGGATTGGAAAGCACAATTGATTTTGCTTTTCAATTTGGTAAAAGAGGAACTACAGAAAATAATCTATTAAGAGAAAATATTTATAAATTTTCAATTACATTAAGTCTTGGCGAAATCTGGTTCGTTAGACAAGAAAGATGAAAAAATATAGGAGATTCAAAATTGAAAAAAGTAAAATATTTATTAGCACTTTTTTTAATTAACATTACTTCATTGTTTGCCCAGAATGATATAATGGCAAACTTTTCATTGTTTTATGAATATCATAAGAATAAAGATTATGTAAGTGCAGAACCATACGGCTGGAAAGTAATTAACAGCGATCCGACAAATTTTGTTAAGTTCAAGCTATTTCCTAAAATGGAAGAAACATTATGGTATTTGCACGACAGTGCAAAGGTTTCAGATGAACAAAAGAAAAAACTAAACGACACAATTCTTTATTTTTACGACAAAGCAATTCAATATGAACCACAACTTGAAGGTTATTATTTAGCCCGCAAAGCTTATGTGATGGAAGTATGGCTTCATGATAAACCGGAAAAAATAATTCCTATTTATGAAAAAGCAATTGAAAAAGACCCAAATCTTCCAGCATTTTACAAAGATAGACTTGGACTTTTATACATTGCCAATGCTTCTGATACAAACGATTATAAGCTTAAAGCTCTCGATTTATATTCAAAATTATCTGAAGCAGAACCGGATAATCAATTATGGATTCAAAAACTTGAATCAATTGCAGAGAATATTAATGAACTTATTGATATTACAAAAAAATCTTGGGATTTAGATAAAGATAATCTTGAGAAAGCATGGAAATATGCAGCAACTTGCCTAAGAGCACAAGAATATGAGAAGGCAAAAGAACCACTTGAGTTTTTAACAACAAAAGCTCCTGATGTAGTTAATTACTGGAAACAATTAGCAAGTGTTTATGATAAATTAGAACAAAATGATAAAGCAATAAAAGCTTATAGAAAGTTAATTGAACTTCAACCTGATGGAAAAGAAAATTATGTGAACCTTGCACTTATTTACAAAAAGATGGACCAGCTTTCAGTTTCAAGATCATTTCTGCAAAAAGCAATGAGCATTGACCCGAATTGGGATTATCCAGTTTTAATTGAAGCTCAGTTGTATGAACAAGCAGCTCGCGGCTGTGATTTTGATTTTATGGCAAAATGTGTTTATCTGCTTGCAGTAAATACATATAGAAAAGCAGCTTCGATGAATGGACAATATTCAAGCTTAGCTGCAGATAGAGTAAAAGCTCTTCAAAATTCAATTCCAACAAAGGAAGATTATTTCTTTAGAAAACTAAAATCAGGTGATGTAATTAAAATTGAAGGAGATTGTTATTCCTGGATTGGTAAAACTGTTCAAGTTCCATAATTAATTTTTCATAAAATAATAAGTGAAATTATGTTACAATATTTAACACAAGACCCTGAAATATTAAACATTGTTAAATTAGAAATTAATCGTCAAGCCTATAATCTTGAATTAATTGCTTCTGAAAATTTTGTGAGTCTTGCAGTATTAAGTGCAGCTGGTTCTGTATTGACAAATAAATATGCAGAAGGTTATCCGGGGAAAAGATATTATGGAGGCTGCGAATATGTTGACATGGCAGAAAATCTTGCTAGAGAAAGATTAAAAAAATTATTTGGAGCTGAATATGTTAATGTGCAGCCTCACAGCGGCTCTCAAGCAAATATGGCAGTTTATATGGCTCTGCTTAAACCAGGTGATAAAATTTTAGGCTTAAGTCTCGACCATGGTGGACATTTAACTCACGGCTCGCTTGTAAATTTTTCGGGACAGATTTATCATTCCATTCCATATACACTTAGCAAAGAAACTAAACTGCTTGATTATAATTTAATTGAAGACATTGCAAAAAAAGAAAAACCAAAGTTAATAATCACAGGTGCAAGTGCATACTCTCGTGATTGGGATTATGCAAAGTTCAGAGAAATTGCTGATAAAGTTGGTGCATTTTTGATGTGCGATATGGCTCATCCTGCTGGCTTGATTGCAAAAGGTTTATTAAATAATCCTCTTCCTTACTGTGATATTGTAACATCAACAACACACAAAACTTTGAGAGGTCCGCGCGGCGGAGTAATTCTTATAGGCAAAGACAAAGAAAATCCTCTTGGTATAAAAACACCAAAAGGCGATAGATTAAAAATGATGTCTGAAGTTATTGATGGAATTGTTATGCCAGGAATTCAGGGCGGACCATTAATGCACATTATAATGGCAAAAGCTGTTGCATTTGGCGAAGCTCTTCAAGATTCATTTACAGATTATGCAAAACAAGTAATAAAAAATGCAAAAACTCTTGCAGAAGAATTAACAAATCTTGGTTATGATGTTGTTTCTGGCGGAACAGATAATCATTTGATGTTGATTGATCTTTCTAATAAAGATATAAGCGGTAAAAAAGCAGAAACTGCTCTGGGTATTGCAGGAATTACAGTGAATAAAAATATGATACCTTTCGATACTAAAAGTCCATTTGTTACAAGTGGAATTAGAATTGGAACTCCTGCAGTAACTACAAGGGGCATGAAAGAGAATGAAATGAAATTGATTGCATCATTTATTGACAGAGCAATTAAAAATGTTGATAATGAACAGGTATTAATTTCTATTAAAAAAGAAGTAGCAGAATTGTGTTCTAAATTTCCATTGTATCCTGAGTTACAAATAAATTAAGTGTTGTGTGAGCAGAGAAGAAAAACTACTTACCGAGGAAAATCATTCTGAAGAAGTTGAAATGACTTTCCTCGAGCATCTCGAGGAATTAAGATGGAGAATTATTTATTCTCTAATTGGCATAGTTATAGGAACGATTATCGCATGGATTTTTATCGATTTCTTTGTTGATAAAGTTTTACTTCTTCCAGCTAAAGAAGCAAATATCAAACTACAGAATCTCAAACCTTTTGGCCAACTATTTCTTTATTTTGAAGTTGCAATAATTATTGGTTTAATACTTAGCTTTCCAAATGTTGTATATCAAATCTGGAAATTTATTGCTCCAGCATTAAAAGAAAAAGAAAAGAAGTATATAACATCGATAGTTTTGTTTACAACTTTCTGTTTTATCTGTGGAGTTGTTTTTGCTTACTTTGTGATGCTGCCTTTGGCATTAAAATTTGCAGCGCAGTTTGGCTCGCCATCTATTGAAAACAATTTTGCAATTGATGAATATTTCTCAATTATTTTGAGTGTTATTTTAGGAGCTGGATTAGTATTTGAATTACCAATGCTTTCATTTTTTTTGACTAAGATTGGAATTCTTACACCAAATTTTATGAAGAAATATCGTCGTCATGCAATTGTAATAATAATGATTCTTGCAGCTGTTTTAACTCCGGGAACTGATCCAGTCTCACAGATAATACTTGCAATACCATTGGTTTTCTTATATGAAATAAGTATTTTAGTTTCAAAAATTTTCCAGAAGAAAAATTGATTCAAAATTCACTTTCAAAAATCACACAAATAATAGAACCTGAATTAGAAGAATTCAATAAACTGTTTCGTAAATCAATTAAATCAAAAATTGGAATAGTTGATTTAATTACCCGCTACTTGCTTAAACAAAAAGGGAAAAAGATAAGACCTATTCTTGTTCTCTTATCGAGTAAAATTGCTGGCGGCATAAATGAAAGAAGTTACAGAGGAGCAGGTTTAGTTGAACTTCTTCATACTGCAACCCTTGTTCATGATGATGTAGTTGATAATGCAGAAACAAGAAGATATTTCCCATCTATTAATGCCATCTGGAAAAATAAAATTGCTGTTTTGATGGGGGATTATTTGCTGGCAAAAGGACTTATGCTTGCTATTGATTCAAAAGATTTTGATTTCCTTGAAGTAATTACTGATACTGTAAGAAGAATGTCTGAAGGTGAACTTCTTCAAATAAGCAAAACAAGAAAACTTGATAATGATGAAGAAACTTATTTCAAAATAATTTCTGATAAAACTGCTTCTCTAATATCTACTTGTTGTGAAATTGGAGCAAGAGCAGCAACAAATGATAATTTGAAAATAGAAGCTTTAAAACAATTTGGTGAAAATCTCGGTATTGCATTTCAAATTCGTGATGATATACTTGATTATGTGGGAAAAACAAAATTAATTGGAAAACCACTTGGTGGAGATATTAGAGAAAAAAAATTAACACTTCCTTTAATTCATGCATTGAGCAAATCTAACAACGCTGAATCTGATAAAATATTAAAGACAATCAAAAAGGGCGGGAAAAAATTAGATGTAAATGATGTAATAGATTTTGTTAAAAAATATGATGGCATCAATTATTCTGAGAAAGTTTCAAAAGAATATGCTCAAAAAGCAATAAACTCGCTTGACATTTTTGAATCCTCTGAGGCAAAAGATTCTTTAATCAGACTTGTAGAATTTGTAGTTAATAGAAAAAATTAATTTTACTTAATTCACAACTAACACTTCCAATTCCATTTTTGTAACATGAAACTAAGTTTCGTTCAAAAGCATTAATAGTTGCTGGTTTCAAGTTGGAGGTTCGAAGGTTGCAAATTAAAAGTAGAATGTTATTGTTTGCAAAAACAACGAAGTGGTTTAATATGAATAGAAAAATGTGACAAACGAAAAATTACCAGAACCCTGCAAGGGTTCAATATCAAAGCAAGGAACCTGAGCACTTGAAAAATGGAATGATGAAATAATGGAATATTTGAACTGAGGATTTATAACACGAAACGAATTTTAAGAAATGTTTAATTTATTTCTATTTAACGAACAATAATTTTTACTTACAAAAAAATTTTTCATAATTGAACTTTTGGAGATAAATTATCATTTGTTATCTTTGAATACTAAATTTTAATAAATATACATAATGTCCAATTAAATAATACAGTTTGATGAAGAGAACCATTCTTGATTACACACTAAAAATCAGATTACCATTAACATTATTTGTAATTGCGAGTAGTTTTCTAATTACATATTACATTTCAAGACCTGAAAGAGATGGACTTGGCTATTCACCAGAGCAGCCAATCAATTTTTCTCATAAACTTCATGCTAAAGAGATGGGAATTGACTGCCAGTATTGTCACATTGGTGTAGAAAAAACTCGCAATGCAATTATTCCTTCGGTAAATATTTGTATGAACTGTCATTCAATTGCAAGAAAAGATAGACCAGATATAATAAAATTGACAAAATATTATAATGAAAATAAACCAATTTTATGGAAAAGAATTCATCGTGTGCCTGATTATGCATATTTCAATCACAGTGTTCATGTTAATCGAGGAATTCAATGTGAAAGCTGTCATGGTGATGTTAAAGAGATGGATAAGATATCACAAGTTCGACAATTCACAATGGCAGCATGTCTTGATTGCCATCGTAATCCTCATGAAAATTTGCCTTACTTAAAAAATGTTAATAAAGGTCCCGAAAATTGTTTTGCATGCCATAGATAGGAGTAAATCGAATGAGAATCAATAGAAAAAAATTTTTTGAGATTATTGGGATAACTGCGATTGCAGGATTTTTAGTATCACAAAAACCAATTAAAATTTTTGGTTCCTTATTCAATAAAAAAAATAAAATTATTTTAAAATCTAATCCATTATCTGTAAAAAGAATAAATAAGGTTTAGAAATGAGCAAAGAAATTTTAGGCAAATTAAATTCTGAAAAAGAAAATGAAATCGAAAAATCAATACATGAAACTGATGAATTTCTAAGCAGTGTTATAGCTGAATTTGATTTGTCAAAATTATCAAAAGTATCAAGAAGAAAGTTTTTAGCTTTGTTATCTGCTTCGACCGCTTTTGCAGCAACCGCATGCAGCAATTATAGAGACAAAGGAGAAATTGTACCATACAATAAACGTCCAGAAGAAATTTTGCCAGGTGTTGCTGATTATTATGCATCAACATGCGGCGGTTGTACAAATTCATGCGGAATTTTAGTTAAGACAAGAGAAGGCAGACCAATAAAAATTGACGGCAATCCCGATCATCCAATTAACAAAGGTAAAATTTGTGCTAAAGGTCAGGCAAGTATTCTAAATTTATACGACCCTGAAAGATTAAAAGAACCACTAATAAATGGCAAAAAAGTTAGTTGGGATAAAATTAATGATGAAATTTATAATGATTTATTAAGAGCAACCAAGAATGGCAAAAAAATAGGAATTATTACCCATACAATTACATCACCCACAACAAAAAAATTGCTTGATGATTTTAAAAATAAATTTCCCAATGTAGAAATTATTTCTTACGAACTTGTAAATGATAATTCAAGAAGAAACGCTTGGTTTAAATGTTATGGCATTTATGAATATCCTGCAATCAAGTGGGAAGAAGCAGAAGTTATCCTTACCCTCGATTCAGATTTTTTGGGGAATGAAAATAATTTCATTGAGAACACAATTAGATTTACATCAAAACGAAATGTAATTGACAAATTAAATTACAATCGCCTTTATGCTGCCGAAAGCAGAATGACAGTAACCGGCATGATGGCTGATTATAGACTTAAAGTTTCTCCTCATCAGCAGTTCGAATTTGTGATGGCATTAATCAATGAATTGATTAAAGATAGTTCTTCATTCTTTATTGACAATCAATTAAAAGATAAAATCAAAAAATATTCATTTGATAGATTGAATTTTATCAACAAAGAAAAATTAAATTATCTTCTTAATGATTTAAAAAAGTATCGTGGTAAATCTATTGTTTATGCAGGCAACACACTTCCCGAAGATGTTCATATTGCTGTAAATCTTTTAAATGAAATCTTAGGGAATAATTCTCTTTATGATTACTCAAATGCTTATAAAGTTCTTGTGAAAAATTCTGATAAAGATGAGATTCTTAATTTTATAGATTCTCTTAAAAAGGGAGAATTTGAAATTGTAATTCATTTTGAATCTAATCCTGCATTTCACTTTCCAAAGGATTATGATTATTCAGAAGCATTAAAAAATGTCAAAACTGTAATTACACTTACCGAAAGTAAAAATGAAACAAGCCAATTGAGTAAATATGTTCTCCCAATAAATAATCAACTTGAAAGCTGGGGCGATGTTTATGTTCGATATGGTGTTTACAGCTTGATGCAGCCAGTTATTGCTCCAATTTTTAACACAAGACAAAAAGAAGCAATTCTATTGACATGGATAAATGAGAATAAATATGATGAAAAAAATTATCATAATTATTTAAAGAAAAATTTTGAAAATGAAATTTATCAGAAAATTAAACCTTCTGCTGATTTCGATTCATTCTGGTATTCAGCACTTCATGATGGAGTAGTTCAATTAAAAGAAAATTATACACTTCCAAAATTCAATTTAAATTCATTAAATGAAATTAAAGAGTCTGCAAGTGCTAACGGTTATACTCTTCATTTAACAGAAAGCTATTTTATTGGAGATGGAAGATTTGCAAATAATGGCTGGCTGCAGGAATTACCTCATCCAGTTACAAAAATTACATGGGATAATTATGCTTCAATTTCTCAGAATACTGCGAGCAAATTGAATATTGAAATGAATGATTTAGTTGAGATAGAATTATCAAATCGTAAAATTATTCTTCCTGCATTAATTCAACCTGGAATGACAGATGACACAATTCATATTGAATTAGGATATGGAAGAAAAGTTATTGGAGAAGCAGGTAGGGATGCAGGATTTAACGCAATAAATTTAATGACAAAAGAAAATTCTCTATCACCTTATATTTTTATTAATGCATCAATTAAAAAAGCTGAAGGTAAATATATTTTAGCTTCAACACAGGAACATCATTCACTTGGTGAAAAATTTGTAAAAGATTTTCATCGAATAAGAAAAATTATTCAGGAAGGAACAATAATTAAGTATGAAAAAGAACCTGACTTTCTGCATAAAGAAAAACATGAATTATTCAGCATAACAAGAGAACATAAATTTGAAGGTGTTAAATGGGCAATGGCAATCGACTTGAATAAGTGCATTGCCTGTAATGCTTGCGTAGCTTCTTGCAATGTTGAGAACAATGTTCCGGTTGTAGGTAAAGATCAGGTCTTATTGGGAAGAGAAATGCAATGGATTAGAATTGACAGATACTATTCTGGTACAGATGATGAACCAATGGTAAGTAATCAACCAATGTTGTGTCAACACTGTGACAATGCACCTTGTGAAAATGTTTGTCCTGTGAATGCAACCAATCATAGTCCAGATGGATTGAATCAAATGGTTTACAATAGATGTGTAGGAACGAGATATTGTTCTAACAACTGTCCATACAAAGTAAGAAGATTTAATTTTTACAACTTCCGAGACCATTTTGCAAATTCATACTATGAAAACGATTTAACTTCGTTGGTTTATAATCCAGAAGTTACTGTTCGTTCAAGAGGAGTGATGGAAAAATGCACATTCTGCATACAGAGAATAATGGAAGCTCGTTCAAATGCAATTAAAGATGGAAAAGAATTAAAAGGAAGTGATGTAGTTACTGCTTGTCAGCAGGCATGTCCATCAAATGCAATAGTATTTGGTGATATGAATGATCCAAATTCAGAGATATCAAAACTTCGTAAACACAATCTTGCTTATCATGTTCTGGAAGAATTAAATGTAAAACCGAATGTTACATATATTGCCAAATTAAGAAACATTCATTCGGAGGAAATTGAGTGAACACTGTTGATTATTCACAAGAATTATCAGTTATTGAAGGAAAGCCATCTTTAAGGTCTTTAGATGAATTAATATCTAAACCTTTAGATACAAAACCTGATAAGAAATTTTATATTGCTTTATCAATTACTCTTTCAATGCTTGCATTATTTGTTATTGGACTTGGATTTACATTTTTTTATGGAATTGGCACATGGGGAAATAATAATCCTGTTGGCTGGGGATTTGGAATTGTTAATTTTGTTTTCTGGGTTGGAATTGGTCATGCAGGCACATTGATTTCGGCAATATTATTTTTATTCAGACAAAAATGGAGAACCGGCATAGCTCGTTTTGCAGAAGGTATGACAATATTTGCAGTTATGACAGCTGCAATATTTCCATTAATTCATACTGGAAGACCATGGCTTGCTGGATATTTGTTTCCATATCCAAATCAACATTCAATCTGGCCTAATTTTACTTCGCCGCTTTTGTGGGATGTATTCGCAGTTTCAACATATTTTACAGTTTCTTTGATATTTTGGTATGTTGGCTTAATTCCAGATTTGGCAACGCTTCGTGAAAGAACATCTAAAAAAATCAAAAAAATTATCTACTCAATATTTAGTCTTGGCTGGCGTTTTTCAAACAGACACTGGCAGCATTATGAAATGGTTTATTTGATTCTTGCAGGATTTGCAACTCCACTCGTTTTATCTGTTCATACAATTGTTAGTTTTGATTTTGCAGTTTCAATTATTCCTGGATGGCATACAACAATATTCCCGCCTTACTTTGTAGCTGGAGCTGTATTTTCCGGATTTGCAATGGTTCAGAATGTTTTAATATTCATAAGAAAAATTTTTAATTACGAACACATCATTACAATCGATACACTCGAAAAGATGAATAAAATTATTCTTGTTACTGGTTCACTTGTTGGTTATGCTTATGGAATGGAATTTTTTATTGCATGGTATAGTGGAATTCAAGCAGAACAATTTACTTTTATTAATCGTGCTTTTGGTCCTTATGCATGGGCTTACTGGATAATGGTAACATGCAATGTTATTTCACCGCAATTGTTCTGGTTCAAAAAAATTAGAAGGTCGGTGCCTGTTATGTTTATCATTGGAGTATTTGTGAATATTGGAATGTGGTTCGAAAGATTTGTAATTGTTGTTACATCAATATCAAGAGATTTTCTACCATCAAGCTGGGGTTACTTTAAACCAACAATTGTTGACTTTATGATTTTAATTGGAAGTTTTGGTTTCTTTTTTACATGGATACTTTTATTTACAAAAGCATTACCAGTTGTTTCAATTGCAGAAGTTAAAGCAGTAGTTGATGGTTCTCAACCTTCTCATCATAATGATTAATTGAGGTTGTATTAATGGACAATAAAAAATTATATGGTTATGCTGCAATTTATAACACTCCAGATGAAATATTAAACGCAGCAAATGAAGTAAGAAACAGCGGTTATAAAAAATTTGATGTTCATTCACCTTATCCAATTCATGGAATGCCTAAAGCCATGAATTTACCTCCATCAAAACTTGGATATGCTGCATTAATATTTGGTTTATCAGGGGCAATAACTGCACTTTTGTTGACATTCTGGATTTCAGCAATTGATTATCCACTTGTTATTGGCGGGAAACCATTTTTTTCGTTTCCTGCATACATACCTGTAATATTTGAAGTGACTGTTCTTTCAGCTTCTGTTGCAACAGTTATAACGATGCTTTTTATCTTTTTCAAATTACCTAATAATGCTCATCCGCTTAATGATACAGAGTATATGAAAAAAGTTTCTTCAGATAAATATGGAATTGTAATTCAAGCTGATGATGATATTTTTAATGAATCAGTTGTTATTGATTTCTTAAGAAAAACAGGAGCTACTGAAGTTTTTCCGATTTATTTTAATGATGAGGAGTTAAGTGTAAAACCAAAAATTCTTGAACCAAAATTTTTATTGTTTTTAACAGCAACAGCAATTTTTACATCAGGTATTACATATTTTACATTGAATAAATTGCTTTATATGACTCCATTCAACTGGATGATGGAACAACCCAAATTAAATCCACAGCATTCATCAATAATATTCAAAGATGGATTTGGAATGAGAACACCAGTCGAAGGAACGGTTGCTCGAGGTCATTTGCCTTATGCTTTTAAAAATAAACCTGAAGATGCTGGTAAATATCTTGTTAATCCATTGCCCGTTTCAAAATCAGTTTTACAATTAGGACAAAAAAAATTTGATATTTACTGTAGTCCATGTCATGGCTACTATGGAGAAGGTGACAGCAGACTTCGTGGTCAATTTCCTAATCCTCCAAGTCTTCATTCGGAAAAAATTAGAAACTGGAGTGATGGCAGAATTTTTCATGTGATTACAGAAGGTCAAAATATAATGCCTTCTTATTCATCTCAATTAACTGAAGATGAAAGATGGGCAATAATTCATTATATAAGAGTATTACAAAGGTCATTAAATGCTAAGGAGACCGATTTGCAATGAATCATAATGCAGAAATTTCTTACATTAAAAAAAATATACCATCAAAAGTAAAGTTACTTGGAATTTCTCTTTTGATAATTGGAATGCTTGGAATAATCTTGAGTTATTATTTTGATTCTGCAAGAAGCTCTTATAACAATATTATCATCTTTCTTTTTTTAATAAGCATTGGAGTTGGTTCATTATTTTTAATTAGTATAGAATATCTTTCAGGTGCAGTATGGAGTGTGCCTTTTAGAAGAATTCCAGAATTCTTAGCTGGGATTATTTTAGCACTGCCAATTATAGTATTGCCTTTAATCTTTAATATGAATAATGTATTTGAATGGCTTCATCCTGAAATACTTAAAACAGATGAATTGCTTAAAAGTAAAGCTCCATATTTAAATCAAAATTTCTTTATTATTAGAATCTTTGTTTTTATTTCAATATGGTTATTATTCTTTTACTTTTTAATAAGAAATTCCATAAAACAGGATGAAAATAAAGATCAAGCATTAACAAAAAAGAATATAAAATTTTCTGCTGCAT
The DNA here is from genome assembly GCF_057554405.1 of Rosettibacter sp. KY25. Lineage (NCBI taxonomy): Bacteria > Pseudomonadati > Ignavibacteriota > Ignavibacteria > Ignavibacteriales > Melioribacteraceae > Rosettibacter > Rosettibacter sp. KY25. The sequence continues at coordinate 30,429 of NZ_BAAJAO010000002.1, forward strand.
TTATGCCTTTCTTTGCAATAACAATAACATTTACTGCAATTGATTGGCTGATGAGTCTTGAACCTCACTGGTTCTCAACAATATTTGGTGTTTATTATTTTTCTGGTAGTGTGTTGGCTGCTCTTGCATCCTCAACGATTGCAATTATATTATTAAATGAAAATGGCTATTTAGTAATAGGTTTGTCAAGGGACCATTACTATAGTCTTGGTGCATTGCTTTTTGCTTTTGTTAATTTCTGGGCTTATATAGCATTCTCACAATATTTACTTATCTGGTATGCTAATCTTCCAGAAGAAACAATATGGTTCTTAAACAGATGGCAGGGAAGCTGGTTATATTTCAGCATTGGTTTAATTATCATCCATTTTGTTGTTCCTTATTTTGGTTTATTATCACAACCATCTAAAATGAATCCCAAGAGATTACTCTTTATGTCAATCTGGATTTTATTTGCACACTATTATGATTTATACTGGATTACAATGCCAAATTACAGTAAGAATCAAGTAATCTTCGGCTGGAATGAAATTTCATTTTTAATTTTTGCAATAGGATTAATAACAATCATCTTTTATGCATTTACAAATAAATTTAACTTGGTTCCAATAGGCGATCCAAAATTAAAACGAGGAATAGATTTCAGATTATAACTATGGAAAAAAATAATAACTTCAAAGACGAAATTAATTTCAAAGATATTATTAAATCTCCAATAAAATTATTTGGTTGGTTATTTCCACTCTATTTTATAATTATTATGATTTTAGGAATTTACTTTGCTCAGCATTTAAATCAAATTTCATTTAATGAGCAAAGTGCTGGTCTTCCTGATACAATTAATGTCAAAAAAGAAATTACACCTAAAAAGGGGACTGTATTAACTGCTGTTAATTTATCTGCAATTAAAAATCCAACTAAAGAAATGATTTCTAAAGGTAAAGAACTTTTTGAAGCAAATTGCAGTTCATGTCATGGTCAGAATGGTTTTGGAGATGGTCCAGGTGGAACTATGTTAAATCCAAAGCCTCGTAATTTTCATCAAAAAGATGGATGGGTAAACGGAAGAACTATTGATGCAATGTATAAAACACTTCAGGAAGGAATTTCAAAAAGCGGTATGCCAGCTTATGATTTCATAAAGCCGGAAGATAGATTTAATATTATTCTTTATATAAGAACATTTACTGATTTTCCACCAATTACTGATGAACAGCTTGACAAACTGAAAACAGAATATAAATTAGACCAAAATATTGTTACACCAAGTCAAATTCCTGTAAGCAAAGCAATAAATATAATTGCTGAAGAAAATAAAACATTAAGAGAAAAAATTGAGAGAGCAAAACAGAGAATTTTTATGGACGATGCTGGAGCAAGTATTTTAATCGAAAATTCTGAAAATTTAGATAAAGTTTTGAATTCATTTATAATGATGAATGATAAGTCATTCCAAAATTTTATTTTTTCAATTAGCAAATCACCAATTGTTTTTGGATTTAAACCTTCTGTTTTAAGGCTTGATGAGAACGGATTGAAAATGGTTTATGATTATTTGATAAACATTACAAAATAAATCTATGAAAATTATCATAAAATACTTTTTAATTCTTTGTTTATTAATGGATTACTTTATTTATTTCACTAATTCCTTTGCACAAAGCAAAAGTAATGTGGGAATTGATGAACAACTTGGGAAGTATCTTCCTCTTGAATTAAAATTCGTTACATCAAATAATGATACTATTAAATTAAAAGATATAATTGATAAACCCGTGCTCCTTGCTTTGGTATATTACGAATGTCCAGGATTATGCAGTCCAATGCAAAATGAAGTCGCATGGGTAATTGACAAAATGGACCTTGTTCCTGGAGCAGATTATAAAGTTATATCATTAAGTTTTGACCACAAAGAAAATTTTAAAACGGCTGCCAAATGGAAGAAAAATTACCTTCATTCAATGAAGAAAAAACTTAATGAAAATGACTGGATTTTTTTAACAGGTGACAGCATTAATATTTATAATTTGACAAATGCAATAGGATTTTATTTTGAAAAGAACAAAGAAGGTCAAATAATTCATCCAAGTGTTTTAATATCAATTGCTCCAGATGGAAAAATCGTAAGATATATTTTAGGACCTACATTTAATCCTTTTGATATTAAAATGGCTTTAATAGAAGCAAAAGCTGGAAAAACAAGACCAACAGTTGCAAAAGTTTTAGAATTATGTTACAGCTATGACCCAGAAGGGAAAAAATATACTTTCAATTTTCTGAGGATTATTGGTATCATAATGATTTTTAGTATAGGAATTTTTATTTCCATTTTATTGTTAAGGGGAAAAAAGAAAAATGTGGAGAATTAAATGGCAAACGGTGCAATTGCAATAACTGAAAAAAGTTTTTATAAGGAAAGCACAAATAAATATTCAGGAATACTATCGTGGCTCTTAACCACTGACCATAAACGAATTGGTTTAATGTATCTTGTATCAATTTTATTTTTCTTCCTTGTTGGAGTTATTCTCGGTGTGCTGATGAGGCTTGAGCTGCTTACACCAGGAAGAACAATCATGAGTGCACAAACTTATAATTCATTATTTACTCTGCACGGAGTAATAATGATTTTTCTTTTTATAATTCCTGGCTTACCTGCAATATTTGGAAATTTTTTTCTGCCAATTCAAATTGGTGCACGTGATGTAGCATTCCCGCGATTAAATTTATTATCATACTACATTTATGTTATTGGAGCTATTCTCGCATTGATATCACTTTTTTTGCCTGGAGGTCCGATTGATACTGGATGGACATTTTATATTCCATATAGTGTTCGAACTGCATCAAATGTTTCACTTGCAATTTTTGCCGCTTTTGTACTCGGATTTTCTTCTATTTTAACTGGAATTAATTTTATTACAACAGTTCATAGATTAAGAGCACCAGGAATGACATTTTTCAAAATGCCATTGTTTGTTTGGGCAACTTATGCAACCGCATGGATACAAATTATTGCTACTCCAGTTATAGGAATTACAATTCTTCTTGTAATTATTGAAAGAGCATTTGGTGTAGGTATTTTTGATCCAGCATTAGGCGGCGATCCAATTTTATATCAACATTTATTCTGGATTTATTCTCATCCTGCAGTTTATATTATGATATTACCAGCTATGGGAGTTGTTTCAGAAATAATTCCAACATTTACAAGAAGAACAATTTTTGGATATAAAGCTATAGCATTTTCAAGTCTTGCAATTGCATTTATTGGTTATCTTGTTTGGGCACATCACATGTTTACAAGTGGAATGAGTGATACAGCAAGATGGATTTTTTCATTGCTAACATTTTTGGTTGCAATCCCAAGTGGTGTCAAAGTTTTTAACTGGGTAGCAACTATGTATAAAGGTTCAATTGATCCACAACCGCCCTTTCTCTGGGTTATGACTTTTATATTTTTATTTTCAATTGGTGGATTAACTGGTTTAGTCTTAGGCTCTCTGGCTACTGATGTTCATGTTCACGATACTTACTTTGTTGTTGCACATTTTCATTATGTAATGTTTGGAGGCACTGGTACAATCTTTTTTGCGGCACTTCATTACTGGTTCCCAAAAATGTTTGGCAGAATGTATAATAAAAAATTTGCTAAGATTGCAATTGTATTTTATTTCATAGGATTTAACATGCTCTATTTTACAAAATTTATTATGGGTTATATGGGAATGCCAAGAAGATATTATGATTACCTACCACAATTTGCTAAACTTCAAGAAATTTCTACAATTGGTTCTTGGATTTTAGCAAGCACAATTTTCTTTATTGTTGGATATTTGATTCATGCTTTATTCAAAGGTCCGAAAGCATCTTCAAATCCATGGGGAGGAGTAACACTGGAATGGCAAATACCATCTCCACCGCCAATGGAAAACTTTAAAGAAATTCCAACAATTACACATGAACCTTATGATTTCAGTCAGCTTAAGGAGATTGAGAATGAGCAATCATGAAAATGCTGCAATGATATCACATCATACACATTCTGATAAACTTGGTGCCAAAATGGGCATGTGGCTTTTTCTTTTTACAGAAGTTTTATTGTTTGGAGGAATGTTTTTGGCATATGCAGTTTATCGTTATAAATATTCAAATGACTTTCATCTTGCTGCAATGGAATTGAATACTACTATTGGAACAATTAACACAATTATTCTTTTGACAAGCAGTTTAACTATGGCTCTTTCAATTGCATTTATTCAAAGAAGTGAAAAATTATTATCCATACTTTTTCTTTCATCAACAATTTTATTGGCATTAATATTTTTAATTAACAAGTATTTCGAGTGGTCAGCAAAAATTGAACATGGAATTTTTCCGCGCTCGCAGGAATTGCTCGATAGACCAAATGGACAAATTTTATTTTTTGGATTATATTATGTTATGACTGGATTACATGCACTTCATGTAATCATTGGTATAATAATTCTTTCTTTTATGCTGATTTTTCTGATAAAAAATAAAATAACATCCGAAAATTATATTAAACTTGAAAACTCCGGATTATACTGGCATCTGGTCGATTTAATCTGGATTTTTCTTTTCCCGTTATTCTATCTAATTCAATGAGGTTTACGAATGGAAAAACATAATCATCAAATTGGAATCATGACTTACATTGTTGTCTGGCTCTCTTTGCTTGCATTTACTTCGATTACTGTAACAATAGCAGGTATAAGTTTAGGTAAATATACATTATTTATTGCACTATTAATTGCAGCAATTAAGTCTGGACTTGTAATTAATATTTTTATGCATATAAAATTTGATGAGCCAATATTCAAAGCTTTTCTTGCTCTAAGTGGAGCCACATTGGTTGTAATTTTTGTTCTAACATTTTTTGATATTATTTATCGTTGAGGTAACTCATGTCGTCAGCACCAACAGTACATACCGAAACAGTTGATTTTGTGATGTTATATATTGTAAGCATTTCTGTAATACTTCTTTTAGGTATTACTGCAACAATGATTTATTTTGTTATAAAGTATAATCGTAAAAAGGGGCATAAGCCTGTTGATATTCATGGAAATATCTGGCTTGAAATTGCATGGATTGCGATCCCAACTTTATTGGTTTTGTCGATGTTTTATTTTGGATATACTGGATTTAAAGAAATCAGAAGAATCCCGGAAAATGCATTTGTCGTAAATCTTACTGCAAGAATGTGGCAATGGGAATTTAAGTATAATAATGGAAAAGTTACTGATACTTTATATGTTCCTGTCAATACACCAATTAAACTTGAGATGAAGTCTGTAGACGTAAATCATTCATTTTATATCCCAGCTTTTCGAATAAAAGAAGATGCTATACAGGGACAAACAACTTATCTTTACTTCACACCAAAAGAGATTGGTGATTTTGATGTTGCATGTGCAGAATATTGCGGATTAGGACATTCAATGATGTATACAAAAGTAAAAGTTTTATCTAAAGAAGATTTTGATTTGTGGTATAACAAAAAGTAATTGAGATTCATTGAAATGTTAAAAAGAATTTTAAACTACATAAATATTATTCTTGAGCTTAGCAAAATTAAGATTACATCATTTGTTGCTTTATCTACTTTTGCAGGATATGTTATTTATTCTGAAAGCATTTCACTCAAAATGATTTTGCCAATCTTTGGAGTATTCTTGTTAGCATGCGGTTCTTCTGCACTAAACCAATATCAGGAAAGAGATTCTGATGCATTAATGAACAGAACAAAAGGCAGACCTATCCCATCTGGCAGAATAAGCAGCATAAATGCTTTGATTATTTCTTTAACTATGATTTTTACAGCTCTTGTTATTATCTACATTGGTTCAAATTTAATTTCTGTTTTACTTGGTGCATTAGCTGTTATCTGGTATAATTTTATTTATACTCCATTGAAGAAAAAATTTGCATTAGCAGTAGTTCCGGGTTCTGTTATTGGAGCATTACCCCCAATGATTGGTTATACATCAGCAGGTGGTTCTCCATTTGATTTTCAAATTCTATCTTTAGCATTGTTCTTCTTTATATGGCAAATTCCACATTTCTGGCTGTTGCTTTTAATATTCAGCAATGATTATGAAAGAGCTAATTTCCCAACTTTGACTAAAATATTTTCTGATAGTCAACTTTCAAGAATAACTTTTATCTGGATTATTGCTCTTTCTGTTAGCAGCTTTTTATTCTTTATTCCTGAAAGTTCTCATAATATTTATTCATTAATTACCATGATTTTTCTTGCATTGTGGTTAATCATTGAATCGAGTCAGATTTTGAGAAAATTATCAGATAGAAGTACAATGAGAGCAGCTTTTATTAGAATCAATCTTTATGTTCTTGCAGTAATTGCAATTATTTCAATCGATAAATTATTACTAACAGAAATTTAGCAGGAAGAAAAATGGAACTTATAGACAAAATTATATTGCCTCAATCAGCTCAGCACATGATTTTATTAAAATATATTCTTGTCCTTACTTTTTTATTGTTTATTCCATATGCCTCTGTTTTGTTTGGCTCATTTATATTATCTCTCTTCTTTCAATATAAATTCAAAAAAAATTCGGATGTTATTTACAAAAATTTATCTATTGAATTAATCGACCTTGTTACATTCAGTAAAGGAATTGCTTTTACACTCGGATTAATCCCATTATTAAGCTCTGCATTTTGTTATGCTCAGCTGCTTCATCTTTCGGGTTTAATTGTTCCAGAAACAATTTTAATTTCTGCATTTTTGTTTTTGATTGCATTAATATCAATCTATTCTTATAAGCATTCATTGCACTTAAAAAATATTATTGAGCTTAATACAGATAAAAAATCAAATGAATCAGAAAAAGATTTTCAGGAATACAACTATAGAATTAACAGAGTAATTAAGACAAGCAGTTATTCTGGATTACTATTTTTAATTATTTCAACCTATTTATTTGTAAGCTCAGTTGAATTTACTCAAGATTCAGAAAAGTGGAATTATGCAAATAATATTTTTGGAATAATTTTCTCGCTTAATGCATTGATAGGATATCTACAATTTATTTTATTCTCGCTTATTTTTACTTCTACCTTTTTATTGGTAAAATATGGTAAGATTGTTAATGATGCTGATTCATATAAAAATTATATAAAAAATTTTTCACTCAAGTTAGGATTGACTTCAACTGTTTTATTACCTGTTTTAGTAATTCTATCAATCTTTACAAAATCAAAATTCTCTCTTTCATATAATGTATTTGGTTTTACTTTGCTCGCATTAATATTTCTTCTCTTAATCAGCATTTTATTTTACGCAATGATTAAGCAGAATGAAGTGAAGTATGGATTGCTTACAATTTTTTTATTCTTTCTTGTAATATCTTTTTTAATTATAAAAGAACAGTTTGCATTTAACACTTCTGCAAAAAAACATTTTGTTTATTTAGCAGCAAATTATGAATCATATCAGAAAAAACTACTTGAAGAATCGGGATTGTTGAAAGAAACTATAAATGGTGCAGATATTTTTAACAGTAAATGTATTGCATGCCATCAATTTGATAGAAGAGTTGTTGGACCTCCTTATAATGAAGTCTTGCCAAAATATGAAGGGAAACGACAGGAACTTGTAAGTTTCATTTTGAATCCAACCAAAAAAAATCCTGATTATCCACCAATGCCGAATCAAGGATTAAAACCCAAAGAAGCAGAAGCTGTGGCAGAATTTATAATGAGTAATTATAAAAAATAAGTTCACAATCGCTGTAATTATCTTTCTTTTCATTTTATTATTTTTAATTTGACTCTAAAATTATTTTCATAAAAATGCTCACAGTACTGGAATCATTAAAATTATCTGCGGAATATCTTGAAAAGAAAGGAATTGAATCACCAAGATTGAATGCTGAACTTCTTTTAGCTGATATTCTTAAATGTAAAAGATTGGATTTGTATTTGAAATATGACCAGCCATTAAATGAAGACGAATTGAATAAATACAGAGAATATCTTTCTCGCCGTGGTAAAAATGAACCACTTCAATACATAATTGGCAAAGCAGATTTTTTTGGACTCGAGTTTAAAGTTAATCCTTCAGTTTTAATTCCAAGACCAGAAACTGAAATTCTTGTTGAAACTATTATCAATCTTGAAAAACAAAAAAATGATTTGATAATTCTCGATATCGGAACAGGAAGCGGCAATATTGCAATTTCACTTGCATTAAATTTGCCTCAATCAAAAATTATTGCAGTTGATATTTCAAAAGAAGCATTGAGTGTTGCGAAAGAGAATGCTGAAATTTATAATGCCTCCAATCAAATTGAATTCGTAAGAAAAAATATTCTTGATGAATTTTCACTTAACGACTTAATGTTTGATGTTATAGTTTCTAATCCGCCTTATGTTGGAATTCAAGATTATAAAAACTTGCAAAAAGAAATAGTTGAATATGAACCACGCATTGCTGTAACAGATGATGAAGATGGTTTAAAATTTTTTAGAAAAATTATTCACTTGTCAAGTATACATCTAAAACACGATGGGAAATTATTTTTTGAAATAGGAATGGGACAATCAAACATTGTTTATGATATGATGAAAAATTCTGGTTTGTTTGATATACAAATAATCAAAGATTATCAAAATATTGACAGAGTAATTTACGGGATAAAAAAATGAGAGCATTAGTTCAGCGTGTAACAGAAGGTGCAGTTGAAATTAAAGAAGCAAATTACTCAGCATCAATTGGGAAAGGAATGGTAATTCTTCTTGGTGTCAAAGAAGGTGATACTGAAGAAGATATGATTTTTGTTGCAGACAAATGTTCCAACTTAAGAATCTTTGAAGATAGCAATGGCAAAATGAATTTGTCTTTGAAAGATATTAATGGTGAAGTTCTTGTTATTTCCCAATTTACACTTTATGGAGATGCAAGGAGAGGCAATCGTCCAAGTTTTACTGATGCTGCAAAACCCGAACTTGCAGAAAATCTTTACAATAAATTTATCGAAAGAATGAAACAAAATTTAGGTGCCGATAAAGTAAAAAGCGGTATCTTTGCTGCAATGATGCTCGTCAAAATTTTTAATGATGGTCCTGTAACAATTTTAGTAGAATCAAAATAAGGGATTTTACTTGCATTCTACATTAATGATTTTTTTAGATGGTGTTGGGATTGGAAAAAAGGATTATCAATTCAATCCATTTTTCAAGTATCAATTCAAAATGTTTACAGAAATCTTTGGTGAAATCCCTCATCTCGAAAATCAACATCTTTCTGTAAATGGAAGATATGTTTTCCCAATCGATGCTCTTCTTGGTGTACCTGATATTCCATTAAGTGGAACTGGACAAACTTCAATTTTTTGCGGTGTCAATGCACAAAAAATTTTAGGCAAACATTTTGGTCCTTATCCTCATTCAGAATTAATTCCTGTTATCAAAGAAAAAAATATCTTTATAGAATTTTTAAGAAGAAAAAAGAAAGTTGCATTTGTTAATGCATATCCAAAAATATTTTTTGATTATGTGAAAAGAGGGAAAAGAATTCTAAGTGTTACAACTCTCAGCTGCCTATTAAGCAATGTTCGATTAAATAAAATAAAAGATATTTATCATGGGAAAGCTTTGAGTGCAGATATTGAAAATTACAGATTAATAAGTAAAATGAATTATAAGCTTCCGCTTTTCACACCGGAAAAAGCTGCTAAAAGATTATTGAGAATTGCTGACAAAAATCATTTTACACTGTTTGAATATTTTTACACAGACCATCTTGGACACGGTAGAAACTTAGAACTCTTCGACAGAACAATCCATGTGTTTGATAATTTTATTTATTATGTAATTAAAAATTTGCCTTCTAACATGACATTATTAATCTGTTCCGACCACGGTAATTTCGAAGATTTATCAATTAAAGCACATACATTAAATCCTGCACTTGGAATAGCAGCCGGTAAATTTGGCAGCATATTGGCAAAAAAAATTAAAAAACTTAATCATATAAAATCAGCAATATTGGAGTTGTATGATTGAATAACTATCCGCTAATAAAATTTGTTTTGATTTTTATTTGCGGTTACTTATTCGAAGCAATCTTTAAGTTGAATGATGAAATTCTTTTCTATTTATCATCTATATTAATCACGATTCTGTTAATTCTATACTTTATAAAAAATCAGAATTGGAAAACATTTCGTCAAATTGTTCTTGTTGTCTCTCTATTCTTTTTAAGTGGATTTTATTATTCATCATTTCACAAAGCAAAAGTTTATTATCCGTTTGAGAATTATTCTTTTCGCAATATTAAACTAGTAGGAAAAGTTAATAATGTAGAATTAATTCAGAGAGATAGAATTGTATTTTATTTAACATCAGATTCAATTTACTTCCCAAATTTTATTGAAAAAAGAAAATTTAATTTTCTTTGTATATTAAATGATTCCCAAAGAAGATTGAATGAAAAGTATGATTCATTAAAAATAGGAAGTTTAGTGGAAATAAAAGGGAATATTATAAGACCTCGCAACAAAAGGAATTTAGGTGAATTTGATTATGAAAAATATCTTAATCAAAAACAAATACATTCATTATTTAGTGTTAAAGGTGCTTCTAATATCAAAATAATTTCCAACCCACATCTTGATTTGATGAATTTGATTTTTGAAACAAGAAAGAAAATTGATAATGTTATTTCAAAATATCATAATAAAAATACTGCATCATTGCTTAGAGGTTTATTACTTGCAGACCGCAGTACTATAGATTATGAAATCAAAAATGAATTTATTAATTCTGGTGTAGTTCATGTACTTGCAGTATCAGGTCTTCATGTTGGTTTTATATCACTCATCTTTATTTTTCTTTTTCAACGATTAAATATTTTTTTAAGATATTCTTTTACTGTTATTGGCTTAATTATTTTTATGATTATTACTAATTCTCCGCCATCAGTTGTTCGTGCAACAATAATGGCAATAATAATAATATTAAGCTTAATGACAAGCAGAAAGTATAATAGTTATAATGCGATTGCTTTTTCAGCTTTGATTATATTATTAATTAATCCAGATGAACTTTTTAATCCAGGATTTCAACTTTCATTTGCTGCTGTAATTTCCATTTTAATTTTTTATCCAATTTTGAATAATGCAATTCATCAACTTAATTTTAAGTCAAATTTATTGAAAACATTATTATTGTTTGCCTCAGTATCATTAGCTGCTCAAATAGGAACTCTTCCTTTTGTTCTTATTTATTTTCATAAACTCTCAATAATTTCATTAATTGCAAATCTTATTGTAATTCCTCTAATCGGTATAATTATTAGCTTGGGCATTTTTACAATCATAATTTCTTTTTTATCAACCTTATTATGTTCATACTATGCATCAGCAAATGAATTGTTAACTTATATTTTGTTTTTTGTGACTGATAAACTTGGCAATTTCACAGCAGCATATTTGCCTATAACAAATTTTTCGATAATTGATACAATAATTTATTACATGCTAATTGTATCATTATTTTATTTATGGAAAAAACTTCAATCAATACAAGCAAAAATTGTTATAGTTATTCTTGTTGTATTCAATTTTGTATTCTGGGCAAAGTTGGATGATATAAATTTTTTGCCAGACAATTATTTATCAATATTAGCTGTTGATATTGGACAAGGAGATTCATACTTAATCAAATTCCCAAATGGACAAACAGCTTTAATAGATGCTGGTAATGCAAATAAATATTTTGATAACGGGAAAAGAATTATTATTCCTTTGCTTGAATATCTTGGAATTAAAAAAATTGATTATGCTTTTGTATCTCACGTAGATTCTGACCATTATCGAGGATTTATATCTTTGATAAGAAATAACAAAATAAAATTAATTTATAAGCCGCCTTTAGATTCTCTTGATAAAGAAGACAAAAATTTTGAAGCGTTATTAAATTATTACTCAATTCCTATTAAGTATTATTCTAAAAGTATTTTAACAATTGGTAATGTAAGAATTTATATTCTGAATGACTCATTCTATTATAACAATTCAAACGATAGAAGTGGTGTATTCAAAATAAAATATGGGAATACAACATTTTTATTTACTGGTGATATCAGCAAAAAAGCAGAATATAATTATGCTGAGCTCTACAAGAATTTTCTTAAATCAGATTTATTGAAAGTAAGTCATCATGGAAGCAAAACAGGCACAAGTGATATTTTTCTTAATTATGTTAAACCTGAATATGCTGTTATTTCTGCAGGCATTTCTAATTTGTTTCATCATCCGCATAAAGAAGTTTTAGAAAGATTACTTAAAAGAAAAATAAAAATATCCAGAACAGATAAAGAAGGTGCCATATTATTTCAATCGAATGGATATAAAATTGCAAAGATTAATTGGAAAATACTTGATAACAACTTTATATTTTGAACAGAAATAAAATATTGTTTGCTTAATGACAAACCAAAATTACAAATGCAAATTAGATAAACCCTCAAAAGAAAAAACATTCCTTTTTTCAAGCAAGGTAAGTGCATGAATCTCTATGAAAATTATTCATTAAAACATCATAACACTTTTAATGTAGATGTAAAGGCAAGATACTTTTTTGAAATTTTTGATGAAGATGAATTAACTGAAGTGATGAAAGAAATTAAAAATCAACGGAATGTTCTAATTTTAGGTTCAGGCAGCAATATTCTGTTCACAAAAGATTATGATGGTTTTGTAATAAAATATAAAAGCAGTCAAATAAAAATAATTTCCGAAAAAGAAAATGATGTTGTAATTCATGCCGATGCTGGAGTTATCTGGGATGATTTAGTTAGCTATGCAGTTGAAAATAATTTTTATGGAATAGAAAATTTATCATTAATTCCGGGAACAGTCGGGGCAGCACCAGTTCAAAATATTGGAGCTTACGGCACTGAAATTAGTAATGTTATAGATTATGTTGAAGGTTATTTTCTTGATAAATCAGAAAAGAAAATGCTTTACCGTGATGAATGTTTGTTTAATTACAGAGACAGCATTTTTAAGAATGAATTAAAAAATAAATTCATTATAACTTCTGTTGCATTAAGATTAAGAAAAGAAAAAGAATTGAATCTAAGTTATCGTGATATTCAAAATTATTTTCAGGGAAGAGACTATCATCAAATTACTATTCAAGAAGTTAGGAATGCAATTATAAATATCAGAAAAAGTAAATTGCCAGATTTTAATGTAATGGGCAATGCTGGAAGTTTCTTTAAAAATCCAGAAATAACTTCCACACATTTAGAATCAATCAAAAAAGATTTCCCAGATATTCCATTTCATCAAATCAATGACAAGTATAAAATCCCAGCTGCTTGGCTTATTGAAAAATGTGGATATAAAGGAAAGCGCAAAGGCAATACAGGCACTTATGAAAAACAAGCACTTGTTATAATTAATTATGGAAATGCAATAGGTGAAGAAATAAAAAACTTTGCAGATGAAATTAAGCAGGCAGTCCAAAACAAATTTAATATTGATTTGGAATATGAAGTTAATATTTTATAAAACTTTTCGAGCAAATATTAAATCAACCTATCACTAATTCAATCATTTTACAGAGGTAAACATGAAAAATGATAATTCTGTAAATATTCTTAAGAAAACTATTCAAGAAATTACTCAGCCATTTAAAGACTTGCTTCACACTTCAAGAGCATTGCTTGGATTAAATCTTTCTTATGTTCTTGAAGGAATTACTTATTTCGGAGTTGTAGGTTTACTTGCAATTTATTTTAACGATTACATTAAGCTTGATGATATACGTGCTGGAAATATGGTTGGTGTTTTAACAGCTGGAATAACATTAAGCATGCTTTTTTTAGGTGCTACAGTTGATTGGATAGGTTTACGTAAATCTCTTTTGATTGCATTATCATTTATGCTTGCAGGAAGAATTCTATTAACACTGGCTCCAAATCTTGGTGCACCTGGATTATGGAATTCTGCACATATTTTTGCAATGCTTGGCATACTTGGAATAGTCTTGGGTTATGGAATATATCAACCTGCATGTTATGCTGGTGTAAAAAAATTAACTAATGAAAAAACAGCAGCTATGGGTTATGCTATGCTTTATGCATTGATGAATCTTGGCGGGTTTTTACCTGGAATAATTTCACCACCTGTCCGAAAAGCATTTGGCATTCTTGGAGTCTTCTGGGTTTATGTAGCATTGACTGTAGTGGGAATTCTAATTGTTTATTTTATTATTACAAAAAAAGCTTATGAAAAAGCTGTTAAGGAAGCAAATAATGATAAATTAATTGAAGAAAAAGATGATGATACTTTAGGTAATATGACTCTAAAAGAAAAAATTAGATTTTATGTTAAGAACTTTCCGCTCAAAGATAAAAGATTTTTATACTTCATTTTTATTTTAATGCCTGTTCAAACTTTATTTGCACATAACTGGCTTACTCTTCCACTCTATACAAGCAGAGCTTTTGAAGGATTTGTTCAAAATAATTTTGAATTCTTTGTAAACCTTAATCCAATTTTAATTTTTATATTAACTCCAATGGTTGCTGCTTTAACCTCGCATAAGAATGCTTACAATATGATGATTATTGGTACATTTGTTATGGCATCTCCAACTTTTATACTTGCATTAGGACCATCCATCAATACTCTAATGGCATATTTAATCATTATGACAATTGGGGAAGCAATGTGGCAGCCGAGATTTTTACAGTGGGTTGCAGAAATAGCTCCAAAAAATATGACTGGAATTTATATGGGTATAGGTCAATTTCCATGGTTCCTTACCAAAATTATTACCAGTTTATATTCAGGCTGGTTTTTAATGAAATACTGTCCTGCAGATACTCCGCCATCACAAATGAATACAGAATTTATGTGGCTAATTTATGGTTTCATTGCTATAGTAAGTCCAATTGGTTTATTGCTCGCAAGAAAGTGGATGATGAAAGGATTTAAAACAAAATATGAGGAGTAAGTGATTAATTATTACCTGCATTTATTTTTAATACTTCTTACTCTCTATGGAATTGCAGTAGGAAGTTTTCCTCAATTTAGAATGAATAGAGCAACAATTGCTCTTGTAGGAGCTTCTGCATTAATTTTTTCAAATGCAATATCTATCCAGCATGCTTATGATGCTATTGATATGAATACCATTCTTTTGCTTTTTGCAATGATGATTATAAATGGGAATTTAAGAATAGCAGGTTTCTTTAAGTTAATCACCGTTCATATAATAAAATTTGCAAAAACTCCAATGCAGCTTTTATGGTTAATTGTATTTTCATCTGGATTATTATCTGCAATTTTCTTGAATGACACAATTGTTATTGTTTTTACACCTTTAATAATTGAAGTAACAGTTGCATTAAAAAGAAATCCAATTCCTTATTTAGTTGCTTTAGCTGTTTCTGCAAATATTGGTTCAGCTGCTACTATAATTGGAAATCCACAAAATATGATTATTGGGATTGCATCAGGAATTCCATTTGCAAAATATGCATTATATCAAATTGTACCATCACTAATTGGACTGCTCTTAGCTATAGCTGTAATATCAATTATTTATAAAGAAGAATTTCATAAAACTGTTTTTGATAAAATTGAACTCGAGGAAGCAAAACCTTATAAACCTTTATTTATAAAAAGTATTGTTGCATCTTCGTTGATGATTATTGCATTTTTTTATGGAGTTTCAATTCCGCTTGCAGCACTGGGAGGTGCAAGTATTTTATTAATTACAAGAAGATTAAAACCAGAACGAGTATTTAGAGAAATTGACTGGTCACTTCTTGTATTTTTTTCTTCACTATTTATAGTAACAAAATCAATTGAAACTTCTGGAATAGGTAAATATTTGGCAATAACAATTCAGCCATACTTAACCAAATCTGTTCTATCATTAGCTGTATCTTCATCAATATTAAGCAATATAGTCTCAAATGTTCCAGCAGTATTGTTGCTTAAACCAGTGATTCAACACATGTCAAATCCAGAACATGCATGGCTGGTGCTTGGAATGGCAACAACATATGCAGGCAATCTAACTTTAATTGGTTCAGTTGCAAATTTAATAGTTGCAGAATCTGCAAGAAAGCATTTTATTCATATCTCTTTTGTTGAATATTTGAAATCAGGTTTAATTATAACCATTTTATCATTGACTGCAGGCATATTATGGTTTAATCTAATTTTTTATTAATAAAAAATTTAAAAGCTGCTGAAAAACATTTAAAAAAAATCGATTATAATCATGGAAAATTTCAATTAGGGGAAAAAATATGTCAAAGTTAATATCAGTTGATGAAATCCAAGACGGTATGATACTGGCAGAACCAATTCAAAACCGTTTTGGACATACATTATTAGGGGCAAATATAAAATTAGAAGAAAAGCATGTTAAATTTTTGAAATCATGCGGCATACAAACAATTTATATAGTTGATGAAAATGATAATAGTTCAAATAAACAATATGATAGTGAAACATTAGAAAAAGCAAAGGCATTATTAAGTCAAAGAATAACATGGAGACCTAAAAATGAATATGAAAATGAATTAATTGAATTTGCTACTCAAAATATACTTGAAAAACTTTAAGAGGGTGTAATGGATGTAATTAAAAAAATTATTGAAGGTGTTAGTAACTTACCAACTTTACCTACTGTTTATACTAACCTTTCACAAGCAATGGAAAATCCTAATACTACAAAAGAAGAAATAGCAAGAATTATTTCTGCAGACCAAGCTGCATCGTTCAAGATTTTGAAAGTTGCTAACTCTCCTTTTTATGGATTAAGAGGAAGAGTTGATACAATAACTCAAGCTTTATTATATCTTGGATTTAATGAAGTAAAGAATATTGTATTTGCTCTGTCTGTAATAAATGCTTTTTCTAAAAACAAGAATTTCAAGAAATTCACTCCTATTGATTTATGGGCACATTCAATTGGAGTTGGAGTTGCAACAAGATTAATTGGTGCTGCAGTAGGTGAGAAAAATTTAGAAAATTATTTTCTTGCTGGAATTTTTCATGATATAGGTAAACTTGTATTCTTCGAATATGTGCCAAATGAATACGCAAAGGTAATAGACCTTGTGGAAACAAAAAAAATTCCTGTTAAAGATGCAGAACTTGAAATACTTGGATTAAATCATGCACGTGCTGGTCAACTAATTGCTGAAAAATGGAAATTACCTCAATCAGTTGTAAATATCGTCAGCTCCCACCATACAGGATTAATTGGAAATAATGTTAATACATTATTGGCTGCTGTTCATCTTGGGGACATAATTGCAAGAGCTCTTGATTTGGGTTATGGCGGCGATAATTTTATACCAGAACCAAACATAAAAGTATGGGATATTCTAAAACTCCCAAAAGGATTCTTTTCTTCTGCAAGAAAAAAGATGAAAGATGATTTTGACCGTTTAACTAAAATTATGCTTTCTGATTAATTTCCTTTAAGAACTTGAAATAATTTCATTACTAAATTTCTGATTGTGTGAACTCATAGTTGCTGCATTTCTATTGAGAATTATTTACTAATCATAGAGAATCTATTTACCACTTTATTTTTTCTGCATATTTTTAAAATGTTATAATTATTAAAAATGGTTACATTTACTTAAGTTATATAAAGATTTTGGTAAAAGATTGGACTTCGTAAGACAATACATAATTCAATGTATTATTCATGCTTCTAATAATTTGAGATTAAGTTCAGAAAAAATTGAAACCGTTGCTATCCTTCGTGAAAGACTAAATAAAACAGAAAATCTTGAAGAAGAAATAAAAAATTTCAAGAAGATTACTGAGCTATCTAAGCTTGGGATAAAATTAGGAGAAAT
Organism: Rosettibacter sp. KY25; assembly: GCF_057554405.1. Lineage (NCBI taxonomy): Bacteria > Pseudomonadati > Ignavibacteriota > Ignavibacteria > Ignavibacteriales > Melioribacteraceae > Rosettibacter > Rosettibacter sp. KY25. Next base: position 48,328 of record NZ_BAAJAO010000002.1, read on the forward strand.
CTTAAACTATTTGGAAAACAGCAAAATCGATTTTTTGAAACTTTCTGAAAAATTCAAAGAACACAGTTACTATCTTGTAAAAGAAATTAATTACTTGCTGGACGTTGTAACACCTCAAACAATGCGAAATATTTTTAATCGAATTGACAATCAATCAGTTGATGTTGATTTGACTAAAAGAGAAGAGAAAAAATCTGTTGAGCAAGAACCTATTAAAATTCCACAACGGTCTCGTGCAGATGAATTAAAAGAAGCCTTAATTTTTGCAGAACTCTCGAAAGACAACGATTTCAGCTTTGAACGATATGAAGAAAAAGTTTTAAGACCAATTAAAGAATTGGATGCTTTTTTAACAAGAGTATCAAAATATGATTATACAGAAAGTGAAATTAATTCTTACATTAAATTGATGAATGAAAACAGTGAGCTTTCGCGAAAAGTTGGTTTTGAGATTTTATCTAATATGCACAGAATATTTGCTCAGGGCCTTGAAGCTATTAATCAAAAAAAAATTGCACCAAGTAATTTAGTAATTGAATCTTTAAGAGCATGCCTGATTGTAATTGTTGCAGTTGTTAGAGGTAAAGAAGTTGATATAACAAATTATCTTAACAGAGCAGAAAATTTTGGTAAAATGATTTCTCAAACAAAAAGGGTAGTGTAATGGAAATATTTGTTGTCATAATGGCAGGCGGAGTGGGTTCCCGCTTTTGGCCACGCAGTAAAGAAAAGAAACCAAAACAATTAATCCGTATCTTTGGCGAAAATACAATGATACAGGATACTGTTAAACGACTTGATGGACTTGTCGATAAAAAAAATATTTATGTGATTACTAACAGAATTCAAAAATTAAGAGTAAAAGAACAACTGCCTGATATTCCAGAGCAAAATATTATTGATGAACCATTCGGAAAAAATACTGCAGCATGTATTGGATTAGCTTCAGTGTTAATCAAACAAAAAAATCCGGAGGCTGTTACTATTGTTCTTCCTTCTGACCATCTGATTAAAAATGAAAATGAATTTCAAAAATGTTTGTTAACAGCAGCAAACTTTGCATATAAATCAAAAGGATTAGTTACAATTGGAATTAAACCAACAAGGCCTGAAACAGGTTATGGTTATATTCAATTTGATGAAACTGAAATTGAAAATAATATTCATAAAGTATTGACTTTTGCTGAAAAACCAAATTTATCAACTGCAATAAGGTTTATTGAAAGTGGTGATTTTCTCTGGAACTCAGGCATGTTTATCTGGAGAGTTGATACAATTCTTAATGAAATCAAAAAATATCTGCCTGAACTTTATGAAGGTTTAGAAAAAATTGAATCATTTATAAATTCCGATGACTTTGAAACACAACTAACTCAAGTTTATGGTCAATTAAAAAGTATATCCATTGACTATGGAGTTATGGAAAAAGCAAATAATGTATATGTAATCAAAGCAGATTTTTACTGGAATGATGTTGGAAGCTGGGAAGCAGTTTATGAAGTATCGGATAAAAATGAAGATGGTAATGTTATCATTGGCGATGTTTATTCTGAAAAAACTTATAATTCATACATCTTTTCACCAAGAAAATTTACAGCTGTAATTGGAGCAGAAAATTTAATTATAATTAATACGAACGATGCACTTCTGATTTGCAATCGTAATTATGCACAGGATGTGCGGCAAGTTGTTGATTATCTAAAAATGCATAACAGAACAGACCTTATATGAAAAAAGCTATAACAGAAAATGATATTCTTAAATTAATCAAAAATGGATTAACAGAAATCCATCTTAATAAAAATCAAATTCTTACTCCTTCTGCAATTGATAGAATAAGACAGGCAAGATTAAAAATTATTTATGATGTTGATGAAAAAAGTCAATCTCAACCATTTAAGAAAATTGTTATTGGCTCTGACCATACTGGAGTAAAAGCAAAAAAAGTTCTTGTAGAATTTCTTAAGAAAAAAAATTACGATGTACTTGATGTTGGTACTTACACAGAAGATTCGGTTGACTATCCAGATATTGCTTTTAAAGTAGCTCAAAAAGTTACATCAAAAGAATTTGACTGCGGCATTTTAATAGATGCAACTGGAATACCATCTGCAATTACAGCTAATAAAATTCCCGGGATACGAGCAGCAACATGTTATAATGAATTTTCTGCTCGAAGTTCTCGTGAACATAATGATGCAAACATTATTTCATTAGGTGCAAAAGCTTTAGGTGAAGAAACTATGAAATCAATTGTAGAAGTTTGGTTAAATTCTTCTTTCTTAGGAGAAAGACATCAAAAAAGATTGGATAAAGTAAAAGCAATTGAAGAAAAATTTATGAAAAGCTGAATAGAATTTTGTCATTTGTTTCATCATCATTAAATTTGCTCACAAAAATTTGAGAATATTTCTTGGTAATTGAAAAAGCTCGTGTTATATCATTAAGTAAGATTTCCAATAATTATCATTTAATAAAAGTTCATTCACCTTTAATTGCAAGAGAAATTAAGCCTGGTCAATTTTGTAATATAAAAGTTTCTGACACAAATTTTCCTTTGTTAAGAAGACCATTCAGCATTTGTGATGTTGAAAACGACTATTTGATATTTGCTTTTGATATTCACGGTGAAGGAACTAAAATTTTAGCTTCTAAAAAACCTGATGATGTGCTTGATATTTTAGGACCACTTGGAAATGGTTTTAATCTTGAAGGCAATTATGAACTTGCAATTATCATTGGTGGCGGAATTGGAATTGCACCTTTCCCATTTCTTGTTAAAAATTTGCCGAATAATATTGATGTAAAATGTTTCATCGGCGGAAGAACAAGCGAACATTTAATTAAATACAATCTCAAAAATATTTATACTGCAACAGACGACGGTTCTGAAGGATTTCATGGAAATGTTGTTGATTTATTTAATAATGAGATTAAAAATTTCTTAACAAAAAATTTTAGAATATTTGCATGCGGACCAACTCCAATGTTAAAATCACTTCAAAAAATTGCACTTGAAAAAAATTATGATTGTCAACTTTCAGTTGAATGTGCAATGGCATGCGGCTTTGGAATTTGTCAGGGCTGCCCAATAGAAAAATCAAATGGTGATGGTTACTACTTAGTTTGTAAAGATGGTCCAATTTTTAATGCCGATATGATTATTGTTTAATAATAACTTTTTGAAAAAAAATTCTCGAATAAATGGAAATAGATTTAACAGTTCAGATAGGTAAGCTTAAATTAAAGAATCCAATTTTACTTGCATCTGGCACAGTAGGTTATGGAAATGAAATTTCTCAATTCATTGATTTAAGTAAAATTGGTGGAATAATTACAAAATCGATTTCATTAAAACCAAGAAAAGGAAATCCACCACAAAGAATTTGTGAAACTCCATCAGGCATGCTTAATGCAATTGGTCTTGCAAATGTAGGTCTTGAAGCATTTATAAAAGAAAAAATTCCTTTCCTGAAAAAATTAAACACAACAATAATTTGTAATATCGCAGCAAGTTCAATAGAAGAATATGTTGAATGCACAAAAGTATTAAATGAGGAAGAATCAATAGCTGCATTTGAAATTAATGTTTCGTGTCCAAATGTAAAGGAAGGCGGTCTTGAATTTGGAAACAATTTAGATGCAGTTGCAAGAATAACTGAAAAAGTGAAATCAGTAACAAATAAAACAGTAATCATAAAATTGTCTCCTAATGTTTCAAGGATTTCAGATTTTGCAAAAGTAGTAAAAGAAAATGGAGGAGACGCTGTCTCGGCAATCAATACACTTGTTGGAACTTCATTCAATATATGGACACGCAAACCCAAAATTAAAAATATTACTGGTGGTTTATCAGGCCCTGCAATCAAACCAATAGCACTTGCAAAGGTTTTAGAAATAAGCCGCAATGTTGATATTCCAATAATTGGAATAGGTGGAATAATGAACTGGAAAGATGCAGTTGAATTTATGATTGTTGGTGCTTCAGCTGTTCAGCTTGGAACAGTAAATTTTATTAATCCATTTGCAGCACTGGAAATTTTAGATGGCATAAAAACCTATTGTGAAAAAATGTCTATTTCAAAAATATCAGAATTAACTGCTTCCTATATTTTAAATGAACATTGAAACTATTCTCCAAAAACTTTATTCAATGCGTCAATTTCATGTTAAACTTGGATTAGAACGCATTGAAAAATTATTAGATTACATTGGGAATCCACATAAAAAATTAAAATATTTTCATATTGCAGGTTCAAATGGAAAGGGAAGCACGGCATCCTTTATTGCAAGTATTTTGAAAGAATCAGGATTTAAAGTTGGTCTTTATACTTCACCGCATTTTATAAAATTTAATGAAAGAATAAGAATTAATGGAAAAGAAATTGATGATGATTTCATCTGTTCATTTTATAATTCAATAGAAAAGATAATTGAAAAAGAAGAACCTACTTTTTTCGAAATTACTACTGCTATGGCATTTCAATATTTTTATGATAATAAAGTAGATTATGCAGTTATTGAAACTGGGCTCGGAGGCAGACTTGATGCAACGAATGTTATAACACCATTAGCATCTATTATTACATCAATAAGTTTAGAACATACAAATATTCTTGGCGATACATTAGAAAAAATTGCATTCGAAAAAGCAGGAATAATAAAACCAGAAACAATTGTGATAAGCGGCTTTATGCCAAAAGAAGCAGAAAATGTCGTTCAATCAAGAGCATTGGAGCTAAAGTGTGACTATTATCCTTTCGATAATTTTGTAGTTAAAGAAAAAGATTTTATTGAGGTTTTATTAAAGAACAAAAACTATCATCTCTATAAAACTCCATTAAAAGGTTATCATCAATTATTAAATTGTTCATTAGCAATAAAATCTTTAGATGTTGTTCTAAACTTAGATGATTATTTCAAAATTAATTCAGGAATTAAAAATGTTATTATGAATTCCGGAATTCAAGGAAGATATGAAATTGTTAATAATAAGCCAGATATAATTTTTGATTCAGCGCATAATCCAGAAGGAATAAAAATATTTCTCGAAGAATTTGTTAAAGATTATTATTCATACTCAAAAAGAGATTTAATCTTCGGAGCGATGAAAGATAAAAATATAGAAGAGATGCTGAAATTGTTAGTACCATATTTTGATGATATTTATGTTACATCAGTAGAAAATGAACGAGCAGCAACTATTGATGAAATTAAAATGATAGCAAATAAAATTAATATTAATGTAATTCCTTTGGAGACTCCAGAAGACTATGTGAAAAAATTTTTTAATGAATCTAATGATAAATGTCTTGTTGTTCTTGGAAGCATGTATCTATTAGGAAAAATAAAATCAAAAATAAATTAGGAAATGCTTGACAATGAGAATTAAGAAATATAATTTTCCAGTGAACCTCAGAAAAACTTCTGCGTTATTTAATAATTAATCCATAAGATCAAGTGTCAATTGATCCCCATTTTAATAAAAATAAATATCGAGTTATTTAATCACAATTTGTAGGAAGAGTTAATCATGCCAATGGACATATCAGAATTACAATCAAAAAAAATCGTTGATCTTTACAAGATTGCAAAAGAATTTGGGCTAACAGGTTACAGCGACCTGAGAAAGCAAGAACTAATCTTCAAAATCTTAGAAGCCCAATCTCAAAAAGATGGTTTAACATTTTCAAAAGGTGTTCTTGAAGTCCTGCCTGACGGTTATGGATTTCTAAGGTCTGCAGATTATAATTATCTGCCTTCACCTGATGATATTTATGTTTCGCCATCACAAATAAAAAGGTTCAGTTTAAGAACGGGCGATTTTGTAAGCGGGCAGGTGCGTCCTCCAAAAGAAGGAGAAAGATTCTTTGCTTTGCTCAGAGTAGAAGCTGTTAATGGAAAAGACCCTGAAGCTATAAGAGAGAGAACATTATTTGATAACCTCACACCAATTTATCCTACAAAAAGATTAAAATTAGAATCTGCCCCAGGTGAATATTCAATGCGTATTGTTGACTTAATAGCACCAATTGGTAAAGGTCAAAGAGGTTTGATTGTATCACCTCCAAAGGCTGGAAAAACAATTCTTCTCCAAAAAATTGCAAACTCAATTACAAGAAATCATCCCGAAGTAAAAATTATAATGCTTTTAATAGATGAAAGACCTGAAGAAGTTACTGATATGCAAAGGTCTGTTCAGGCTGAAGTTATAAGTTCAACATTTGATGAACCTGCTGAACGTCATGTTCAGGTTGCAAATATGGTAATCGAAAAAGCTAAAAGAATGGTTGAAGCTGGAGATGATGTTGTTATTCTTCTCGATAGTATCACAAGATTAGCTCGTGCACACAATACTGTAATTCCTCACAGTGGTCGTATCCTTTCAGGTGGTGTTGATGCAAATGCACTTCATAAACCAAAAAGATTTTTTGGTTCTGCAAGAAATACAGAAGACGGTGGCAGTTTAACTATAATTGCTACTGCATTAATTGATACTGGAAGCAGAATGGATGAAGTTATATTCGAAGAATTCAAAGGAACTGGAAATATGGAATTAGTGCTTGATAGAAATCTTGCAGATAAAAGAATATTCCCAGCTATTGACATAAATAAATCAGGAACAAGAAAAGAAGAACTTCTACTCAAAGAAGATGAATTGAATAAAGTATGGATACTTAGAAAAATTCTTTCTGATATGGATCCTACAGAAGCAATGGAATTCTTGCTCGATAAGATGAAAGGAACAAAAAACAACAAAGAGTTTCTGCAGAGTATGAATAGTTAATCCAATCATGAATTTTTTTATAAAATCATTTTCCTTCTGCTTACTAATTTCATTTATGACATTTCATTCACAGGTTCTATCTCAAAATGTAGAACCTGTGAATAAAAATTTTATTCATCTCGAAAAAAATATTCTGCCTTCAAAAAATAGTTTTCTGATTTTTATTTCTTATAAAATTCCGTATTCAAATCTTGTTTTTGTAAAAAAAGAAGAAAAATTTTTTTCTGGATTAGAAATTGAGTTTAATTTATTTGAAAAAGACAAAATCATTAATCGGAAAACGGTATCGAAAAATGTATTTGTTGAAAATTATAATGATACCAAATCAAATGAAAATTATTTAGAAGGTTTTACTTTTTTCAATATCGAAAAAGACAGCTACACAATTTTACCAATCTTAAATCTTGTCAATACAAATAATGAAATTATTCTTGACTCTGTAAAAATTAATTTGAAAGATTTTATCAAAGAAAAAATTTATGCCCCAATAGTTATTGAAGAACTCAAACAAAAATGTTCCGATTCTTTACTTTTCAAGTTGACAAACTTCGGCAATTCAATTCCATTTGCAAGTTCTGACTATTTGCTTTTAATTCCAGTACAAGATACTTCCATAAAATCTCTTAATGTTAAAATAGAGCAGAACAATAAAATTTTATTTGAAAAAGAAGTATCAAAATTTGATATAAAAAATATTTCAGTAGTTGAATGCAATAATTTTATTGGAATTAATGAATCTCAAGATGATTTTCCAAATCGATATTTTGTTATTGATGATTTTAGTTATAAATTACATGAGGGTTCAGCCAGATTAATTATAACTGACTCAAATAAAAAAGCTGAATTCAATTTACAAGTTGTATGGATTAATAAACCAAAGTCGCTTGCTAATCTCGAATTTGCTGTTGAAATTCTAAATATGATTGAAAATAAAAATGTTGTTGATAAAATTATCCAAAACTCAAAAGGTAATTTGTATGATGCACTTATAAATTACTGGGATAAAAAATATCTTGATAGAAAATATCAATTCAACGAACTTATGAATGAATTCTATCGAAGAGTTGATTATGCAAATGAAAATTTCAGCACATTATCATACAAATTTGGAGCTAAAACAGACAGAGGTAAAATTTATATTAAGTATGGTCAACCTGATGAAATATTTCGAAATTATTCTGACAATAAAGTTATTGAGATTTGGATTTATAAAAATATTAACAGGCAATTTACATTTGTTGATAACAGCGGTTTAGGAAATTATATGCTGGAAGAATAATATGATTAAACTTGCTTTTACATGCGGCGACATTAATGGCATTGGTCCTGAAATTATAATCAAAACTATAAATACAATTACATCATTTTCAGAAAAAAAAATAATTGTTTTTATACCAAAGAATGTCTTTGAAAAAACAACTGAAATAATAAAACCAGAATTTGAATTTGAGATTACTAACAAAGAAAATATAAGCGAAAACAAAAAAGTAGTAATTTTTGATATAGGCAATTTCAAACAAACTTTGGGGAAGCCAACATCTAATTCCGGGAAAGCAGCGTTTAAATCAATAAACGAAGCTTTGAATTTTGTAAAAGCTAAAAAAGTCGATGGAATAATTACTGCTCCAATTTCCAAACTCTCATTTAATCTTGCGAAGATAAATTTTCCTGGTCACACAGAATTGTTTGCTAAATTTACAAGAACAAAAAATTTTATGATGACTTTTTTATCAGACAAAATGATTTGCGGCTTAGTAACAATTCATCATCCAATAAAAAAAGTTTCAAAATTGATTACACAAAAAAAATTAAGGCAGTCAATTGAGATTTTATACAACGCACTCAAAAATGATTTAGGGAAAGAAAATCCTAAGATTGCTGTTCTTGGCTTGAATCCTCATGCAGGCGAAGAAGGATTAATTGGCGACGAAGAATTAGAAATTATAAAACCAGTTATTAAAAGTTACAGCAGAAAAAATGTTGAAGGACCATTTGTGCCGGATGCATTTTTTGGTCTTCATAAATATGAAAGTTATGATGCAGTTCTTGGAATGTATCATGATCAAGTTCTCATTCCATTTAAAATGATGAATTTTAATTTTGGTGTAAATTATACTGCAGGATTACCAATTGTAAGAACATCTCCTGACCATGGAACTGCTTTTGATATAGCAGGTTATGGAATTGCAAATCCTTCCAGTATGATTGAAGCAGTAAAATGGGCTGAATTAATAATCCGCAAAAGAATGAAGAAATGAGTGATAAAATTTATTCTCATCTTGCATCAATTTATTCTCATCTGATGCGCTCTATTGATTATGACAGTTGGGCAGATTATATAATCAAAATCTCCAGTGAATTAAAATCAAAAAATATAATTGCGCTTGAACTTGCTTGCGGAACAGGAAATATTGCAAAAAAATTGAAAAATGTTTTTAACTTTTATGTAGCCACCGATTCTTCACTATCAATGTTAATGCAGTTTGAAGAAGATAAAATTCATCGTGTAGTTTGTGATATGACTTCATTGCCATTCAAAAAGAAATTTAACTTTGTTTTTTCAACTTTTGATAGTATTAATTATCTTACATCAAAAGAAAAAATATTAAAACTGCTTAACTCAGTTGACTCATCTTTAACAGATGACGGGATTTTTACTTTTGACGTTAGCCTTGAAAACAACAGTATCAGATACCAAAAATATCTGAACAGAAAAGGCAATTTTGAAGGAATTCATTACATTCAAAAAAGTAAATATGATAAAGAAAAAAGAATACATTACAACATATTTGATATTACACTTAAAGATGGAAGCAAAGTAAGAGAAATTCATAAACAAAAAATTTATGAGTTTGATGAATATTTCAGAATAATAGATAAATCTAATTTTTATGTGATGAATTGTTATGAAGCATTTACATTTAATAATGCAAATGCAGAATCTGAAAGAGCGCAATTCATATTAAAAAAGAAAAAATAAATGTTGATATTTAATCACGTTCAGTTTAGTTATAACAATCAGCCAGTATTTTACGATTTGAACCTTGAAGTTCAGCAAGGTGAATTTGTCTTTCTTATTGGGAAAAGCGGAGTAGGCAAAACTACTTTACTTAAAATGATTTATATGGACTGCTTTCCACAATCTGGTTATGTCCAAGTTGGTGAATATTCATCTGAATCAATTACTCCAAAAGAAATTCCATATTTAAGAAGAAAGATTGGAATTATATTTCAAGATTTTCAGTTATTAACAGACAGAAATGTGTATGATAATCTCGCATTTGTTCTTCAAGTGATAGGAACACCAAAAAGAGAAATAAAGAAAAAAATATTTTATGCACTTTCAGAGGTTGGTTTAGCTCATAAACAAACTAATATGCCTCATGAACTTTCTGGTGGCGAAAAACAAAGGGTCGCAATTGCCCGGGCAATTATAAATGAACCTTTTTTAATATTAGCAGATGAACCAACAGGCAATCTGGACCCTGAAACTGCAGATGAAATATTATCTATTCTTAAAAAGATTAATTCACGCGGAACCTCAGTAATATTTGCCACACACAATTATGAACTTATTCGTTCTTTTGATACAAAAATTATAAAGCTCGAAGATGGTAAAGCAATAAAAGTTTTCTTAAAAAAGAAAGATTAATTCATATTTAATTTTTTTAGAATATCATTGGTAACATTTTCAATTGACTGAGTTCCATCTACTTCAATGATGAATGCTTTATCTTTGTAATAATCAAATACAGGTGATGTTGTTTCGTGATATACCTGCAGTCTCTTTTTTATGACCTCTTCATCATCATCCTTTCTTTTGATGTAACTATTAACAGCGCCGCATGAAGGACATTTAAAATTCTCAGTTACTTCGTCTTTATTGAGAATATTCCCGCATTGACTGCAGACGAGTCGATTGCTTAATCTGTTAATTATTACTGTATCATCTGCATCTAATTTGATTAAATATAATTTTTCATTATTCAATTCAGATAAAATTTTGCTTAAAATTTCTGCTTGATTAATTGTTCTTGGGAATCCATCAAGAATAAAACCATTTTTGCATCTTTCTTCTTTTAATGTTTCCTTAACAATTCCACCAACAATTTCATCTGGAACAAGTCCACCACTTTGAACAATTTCTTTTGCTTTTAAGCCTAACTCAGTTTCATTTTTGATTGCATCGCGAAGAATATCTCCAGTAGATATATGAGCCAAATTTAATTTTGAAGCTAAAATTTTGGCTTGGGTTCCTTTTCCCACTCCAGGGGCACCAAATATTATTATCTGCATAACCATTCTAAATTTGTTTTAAAATTTTGAACGCAAAAATAAATAGAAATGCCTTGATAGACAAAAATTGGAAATTAAATTTCCGAAGCTCTTTTACGAGAGAAAAATTTTTCTAACAACGCTTTTGATTCTTCAGCATAAATTCCTGAAAAAATATTGGGTTTATGATTGTATTTATTACTTTCAATAATATTAAACACAGAACCACAAGCACCAAATTTTGGTTCATAGGCACCAAAATAAATATTCTTAATTCTTGAAAGCAGAATAGCACCTGTACACATTACACAAGGTTCCGCAGTAACATATAAATCACATTCATTTAATCTCCAGCTTTGAAGATAATTTGAAGCTGCTGTAATTGCAATCATTTCGGCATGAGCTGTAGGGTCTTTTAATTTTTCAGTTTGATTATAACCGCGTGCAATTATTTTATCCTGATATACAATTACTGCCCCAATTGGAATTTCATTTTCTTCGAAAGCTCTTTCTGCTTCCTGAAGTGCGGAGTACATAAATTTATAAACATGTTCTGGGAATAGCATAAAATTAATCTTTGTTGAATAATATTAAGAAGATTTTCATTGAATGTTTTGTGAAGAACGTACACAACCATAAAAAAATTTGTACGCCCGGAAGGACTCGAACCCTCAACCGGCAGATCCGAAGTCTGCTGCTCTATCCAATTGAGCTACGGGCGCATAAATTATTTTTAAGAACTAATTGCTAATCAATTAAAAATATCTTTACCCAAAAATATCTTTGTTTATGATTTTTTCCAAAAAATTACCTGCAACATTATTTATTATTATTTAACTTTGTTAAAAAATTATGAACAATTTAATGAAAGAATTTTATCACAAATGGCACTCACAATTTTTGAACCGAGATTTAGAAATGCTTGTATTTGGCACATCTGGTTACCCAATAATTTTATTCCCGCCTGAAAAAGGAAGATTTTATGATTGCAAAGATGCAGGATTGATTTCAACAGTTGAAAATTTCCTTAACCAAGACAAAGTAAAAATTTATTGCCCCGATTCAATTGATTTTGAAAGCTGGTATAATTTTGAAATTCATCCATCAGAAAGAGTTAAAAAACATATCATATATGAAAAAACAATTTTGAATGAAGTGATTGAATTTGCAAAGTACGAAACAGAAAAAAAATTTGTTGGAATCGTAGGCTGCAGCTTTGGAGCTTATCATGCATTGAATTTAGCTTTTCGTCATCCCAATGTTGTAAATTCAATAATTTCACTTGGAGGATTTTTTGATATCAAACAATTTATTTTTGGTTATTATGACGATAATTGTTACTTCAACAATCCATTCGATTACATGCCCAACCTCGAAGATGAATGGTATCTCGATAAAATTAAATCAATGAAAATCTTTTTAGCAGTTGGAGAATGGGATTTAGCAGTTCAAGAAAATAAAAAGATGAGCGAGATTTTATCGTCAAAAAATATTCAACATCATTTAGATATTTACCCATCTTACGGTCATGATTGGCAGTTATGGAAAAATATTTTCCCTGATTATATTTCAAAAATAATTGAATCATAAAATATGGTAGATATGCAAACCCTTGAAAACTTCTTAAATCAGGTAAACAATTTTGTCTGGGGATTGCCACTTTTAATTTTGCTTTTTGGAACTCACTTATTTCTTACCGTAAAACTAAAGTTCATTCAAAAATATTTAGGGACAGCAATAAAAATATCATTCTCAAAAAATAAAGAGGGTAAGGGAGATATAAGCCAATTTGGAGCTGTTACTACTGCACTTGCTGCAACAATAGGCACGGGAAATATTGTAGGAGTATCAACTGCTATTGCTTCTGGCGGACCTGGGGCTGTTTTATGGATGTGGCTTACAGGAGTTTTTGGAATTGCTACAAAATATTCAGAAGCTCTTTTATCTGTAAAATATAGAATAACCACGGAAAATGGATTGATGGCTGGCGGTCCAATGTATGTTCTTGAAAGAGGAATGAACAATAAATTTCTCGCAGTTCTATTTGCTGCATTGACTTCCATTACTGCTTTTGGAATTGGAAATATGGTTCAGGCAAATTCTATTTCACACTTAGTTCTTGATGTATTTAATGTCCCTTCATGGATAACAGGAATAATTTTAGCTTTATTAACAGCAATTGTGATAATTGGAGGAATTAAATCAATTGCAAAAGTCTGTGAAAGATTAGTTCCTTTTATGGCTCTCTTTTACATAGTTGGCTGTGTGATTTTATTAGTTATTAATTATCAAACAATTCCTCAATCAATTTATTTAATTATAAAAAGTGCATTTACTGGTCATGCTGTTATTGGAGGTTTCATTGGCGCAGGAATTAAAGAGACAATAAGATTTGGAATTGCAAGAGGATTGTTTTCGAACGAGTCAGGTCTTGGAAGTGCTCCAATTGTTGCTGCTGCAGCTCAAACAAAAAATCCTGTAAGGCAAGCTCTCGTTTCTTCAACCGGCACTTTCTGGGATACAGTTGTAGTTTGTGCATTTACAGGTCTTGTTATTGTTAATTCATACGAATGGATGAAAGGATATGATGGAGCTGTACTTACCAAACAAGCATTTTCTGATATTCCTGTAATTGGTCCAATTTTATTGACAGTTGGACTGTTGACTTTTGTATTCTCAACAATTCTTGGATGGTCATATTATGGAGAAAAAGCAATTGAATATCTTTTTGGTTCAATGCTAATTAAAACTTATCGGTGGCTTTGGGTTATATTCGTTTTTATTGGAAGTGTTATGACTTTGAATATAGTCTGGTCGTTTGCTGATATCACAAATGCTTTGATGGCAATTCCAAATTTAATTTCTCTTATCTTTCTTAATAAAATTATTGTTAATGAAACAAGAAAATATTTGTGGAATGGAAATATTGACATGGAAGAATATTAATCATATAAATTAATTGAGGTTCTACTATGAACAAAAAATCTTTGATTTTAATATCAGGAATTTTTCTGCTTGCATTCATCACTAATTTAATGTCTGCACAAAACGAAGCTCGATTACTTCGTTTCCCAACTATTCATGGTGATAAAATTGTTTTTACTTATGCAGGCGATTTGTATTCAGTTGATGCTAAAGGTGGAATTGCTCGAAAATTAACAAATGATATTGGTTATGAAATGTTTCCAAGATTTTCTCCTGATGGAAAATATTTGGCTTTCACAGCTCAATATGATGGAAATACAGAAGTCTATTTAATGCCTTCAGAAGGAGGAATACCAAAAAGATTAACAATTACTGCTACATTAAACAGAGATGATGTGTCAGACAGAATGGGACCAAATAATATTGTGATGTGCTGGAAAGACAATGAAACAATTATATATCGTTCAAGATGGAAAGAGTTTAATGATTTTAAGGGACAACTTTACGAAGTTTCTATTAATGGTGGACTTTCCAAACAACTGCCTCTGCCAAGAGGCGGCTTTTGTTCATTTTCACCAGATAAATCTGAATTGGCTTACAATCGAGTTTTTCGAGAATTTAGAACATGGAAAAGATATCGAGGAGGACAAGCAGACGAAATCTGGATTTACAATTTCAAAACTAAAAAAACAATTAACATTACAAATAATCCTGCTCAAGATATTATTCCAATGTGGTATGGAAATTTAATCTATTTCATTTCTGATAGAGATGGCAGATTCAATTTGTATTCATATAACATTCAAACTAAAGAAACAAAAAAATTAACAAACTTCACACAATTTGATATAAAATTCCCTTCACTTGGAGATAATGCAATTGTATTTGAATACGGAGGTTACATTTATAAATTTGATTTGAAAACTCAAAAAGCAGAAAAGATTACAATTTATTTAAATGAAGATTTTTATTCAGGAAGAGGAGGATTAATTGATGTAAGCAAAAATATTACAAATTATGAAATATCACCTGACGGCAAACGAGCTTTATTTGGTGCAAGAGGTGAAATATTTACTGTCCCTGCTAAAAATGGTCCTACAAGAAATCTCACAAATACATCTGGAGTTCATGAACGAAATTCAAAATGGTCGCCAGATGGCAAATGGATTGCATTAATCTCAGATAAAACAGGGGAAGATGAAATTTATATCATACCTCAAGATGGGAAAGGAGAATCTATACAACTTACTTTCAACAGCAATAATTATAAATATGAAATTAAATGGTCGCCAGACAGCAAAAAAATTCTTTGGAACGATAGATTGCAAAGATTATTCTATGTTGATATTGAAACAAAAAAAGTAACACTGGTTGACAAATCCGATGCATGGGAAATAACGAGTTTTGCCTGGTCTCCAGACAGCAAATGGATTGCTTATGCAAAACCCGAAGATAGAGCTTTTACAAAAATTTATATTTATTCACTTGATGAAAAAAAGTCTTATGAAGTTACTGATGGATGGTATGATTCTTACGGTCCAGAATTTAGTGATGATGGAAAATATTTGTATTTCATTTCTGAAAGAACATTTAATCCAAAATATGGGCAGACAGAATTCAATCATATCTACACAGATATGGCAAAAATTTATCTGGTAACATTAACTAAAGATACAAAATCACCATTTGAACCTAAGAGTGATGAGGTTTCAATTAAATCTGAAAATCAAAATGTAAAAGAAGGAGATAAAGAAAAAAAGGAAAGCAAGCCAAATGAAATCAAAATTGATTTTGATGGAATAAAAGATAGAATTGCAGAAGTAACTCCAGAAGGTTCAACATATTTTGGATTGACTTCGGCTAATAATAAAATTTATTACATGAAAAGAGGTTCATCAGACCGTAAAGCAAAACTTGTTATGTATGATTTCGAAAAGAAAGCTGAAACTGAACTTGGTGAAGCTGATGGTTTTGAAATTTCTGCTGATAGAAAAAAAATGATTGTAAGCAGTCAAAATTCATTTTACATAATTGACCTACCACAAGCAAAACTTGAATTAAAAGAAAAATTGTCACTTGAAGATTTAAAAATGAATCTTGATAAATATGCCGAATGGCATCAAATATATAATGAATGCTGGAGACAAATGCGTGACTTCTTTTTTGACCCAAATATGCATGGAGTAGATTGGGAAAAAGTAAAGAAAAATTATGAACCCCTTGTTGATTATGTCAATCACAGAGCTGATTTAACTTATATTATTGGAGAAATGATAGGAGAATTGAATATAGGACATACTTATGTTGGAGGCGGAGATTATCCTAAACCTGAAAGAATTAAATTAGGTTTGCTCGGTGCCGAACTGGAAAGAGATGATGCAACTAAATTCTATAAAATCAAAAAAATATTGAAAGGACAAAATTGGGATAAAAATCTTCGTTCACCATTGACTGAAATTGGCGTTAATGTTAATGAAGGAGACTATATAATTGCTGTTAACGGGAAATTTACAAACCAGATGAATAATATTTACGAATCATTAATCAATACAGCAAATAAACAAGTTACATTGACTATAAATTCATCACCTAAAATTGAAGGAAGCCATGAAACTGTTGTAATCCCAATTGATGATGAACAACCTTTATACTATTACAACTGGGTTCAAAACAATATTGAAAAAGTTAATAAAGCAACGAATGGAAGAGTTGGATATATTCACATTCCAGATATGGGCATAAGAGGATTAAATCAATTTGCTAAACTTTACTATCCACAATTAAAAAAAGAAGCATTAATAATTGATGACAGAGGAAATGGTGGTGGAAATGTTTCACCAATGATTCTGGAAAGACTTAATAGAAAATTACAAATGATAACCATAGCCCGAAATACAAAACCTAATGTTGACCCAACAGGAACTCATTACGGGCCAAAAGTATTATTGTTGGATGAATATTCAGCATCTGATGGAGATATTTTCCCATATCGATTCAGGCAGGCTAAACTTGGTAAATTAATCGGCAAGCGTTCTTGGGGTGGAGTTGTTGGAATAAGAGGAACCTTACCGCTGCTTGATGGTGGTTATCTCAATAAACCAGAATTTTCTCGTTA
This sequence comes from Rosettibacter sp. KY25, assembly GCF_057554405.1. Lineage (NCBI taxonomy): Bacteria > Pseudomonadati > Ignavibacteriota > Ignavibacteria > Ignavibacteriales > Melioribacteraceae > Rosettibacter > Rosettibacter sp. KY25. The sequence continues at coordinate 65,430 of NZ_BAAJAO010000002.1, forward strand.
CGATATTGAAGGCAAAGAATGGATTATGGAAGGCTATGGAGTCGAACCTGACATTGAAGTAGATAACGACCCTGCACTTGAATATGAAGGTATTGACCAACAATTAAATAAAGCTATTGAAGTTATATTAGAAGAATTAAAAAATAATCCACCTAAAATTGCACCGCCTCCTCCTTATCCAGATAAAAGCAAATAAAATTGGAGAAAATATTTATACAGGCTTGCGAATAATTATATATAAAATTAATTTTGCGCAGCAATTTAATAGTGCCGAAGTGGCGGAATTGGTAGACGCGCTGGACTCAAAATCCAGTGGAGCTCAAAACTCCGTGCCGGTTCGAGTCCGGCCTTCGGTACTAATTGATAACTTCTTCACAAAAATCATTTCATATCTTCCCATTAAATTCAAGAATAATGGAATATTGACATTGTGTAAAATGTATTAATTATTTTCTAATTATATTAGTTAAAAAATGCCAAAAGAATAAAAAAGAAGGGAACAGATTTTTTGTTAAGCTGAAATTATAATGGGAATTCAAAACTATAAGAAAATCATTTATAAAATATATTACAAAGTTTGATTATTATATTAAATTGCAATTTCTTGAAGCATAAATCAGTAACTATCTTATATCATTACAAATTTTTCATTTGTTCGATTTATCATGAACATAATGAAAACCATTTTCATCTTCATATCCTAATGGTGCATATTTAATAGCAAATGCCATAACAATTAAAAATAAAACAAAGTAGCCGATAAGATAAAATAATAGCATTTTACACCTCTAATAAGTCTAAGTAATTATCGAAGGAATATTAAAAAAGTTTAGCAGGGAGGAAGAAATTTTTATAAAATTTATTGAAATCTTGATTACATGTAAGAAATTATGATAGGGGTAAATACAAATTACATTAAAAAGATTTGATAAAATTTATGGAAATTAAAAAAACTCAAAAAAATTTATAAAAATTGTAATGATATCTTGACAAATCAAAATATAAATTCTATTTTGCAATCGTTTGCAAATTAAAATTTTTTATGAGACACAGCACAATAACAGATATTGCAAAAAAATTAGGAATTTCTGCTTCTACAGTTTCCCGCGCTCTGAATGACCACCCCGATATCAGTGCTGAAACAAAGAAAAAAGTAAAAAAAGTTGCAAAAGAATTAAATTATAGACCCAATCCTATAGCTCAAAGCTTAAAAAGTAATCGCACATCTACAATTGGTGTTATTGTCCCAGAAATTAAACATGATTTCTTTTCTTCTGCTATCAGCGGGATTGAACAAGTAGCTTATAATTCAGGCTATACAATAATTTTATGTCAATCAAATGAGAGTTTTGAAAGAGAAGTTGTTAATACTAATTTACTTATGTATCACAGAGTAGCAGGGTTAATAGTTTCTATTTCTCAGAACACAAAACAAAGTGACCATTTTAAGGATGTTCTTGAAAAAGGGATTCCACTTGTGTTTTTTGATAGAACATGTGAAGATATTGATACTTTCAAAGTTGTAATTGATGACAAAAAAAGTGCATTCAATGCAGTTTCATATTTAATAAAAAAGGGCTATAAAAAAATTGCTCACTTTGCTGGTCCTACTGGTCTTGATATATGTAAAAAAAGAATGAGTGGTTACATCGATGCATTAAAAGAAAATGGAATTAATGTAGATCAAAATTTAATTAAGTATGGAGGATTACACGAACAGGATGGCTACAATTCAATGAATTCTTTGCTTGAAAAAAATATAATACCTGATGCTATCTTTGCTGTTAACGACCCTGTTGCAATTGGTGCTTTTCAACGAATTAAAGAATCAGGTTTAAAAATTCCCGATGATATTGCAATAGTTGGCTTTTCAAATAATAAAATTACAAGTCTGGTGGATCCACCATTAACAACAGTTAATCAGCCTTCATTTGAGATGGGTAAAAAAGCTGCAGAAATTTTGATTGATATCATCGAAAACAAAAATTTACCTGATGAAAAAGAAATTATCTTAAATGCAGAATTAATAATTCGTGCATCAACTTAATTTTTTGCATAATTATGCAATCGTTTGTTAAAGTAAATATCCACAAATAAAGGAATTACTTATGCCATCAATAGGATTAACTTTTATCGACTGGATTATAATCTTAATCTACTTTGCCTTTGTTCTGGGCATTGGAGTTTATCTTCGCAGATTTACCACAAGCGAAGAAGATTTCTTTCTTGCAGGAAGAAAAAATTCTTCGTGGGTTGCTGGTTTAGCATTTCTATCTGCCAACTTAGGTGCACTTGAATTGCTTGGTATGACAGGTAATACATTCAAATATGGAATGTATGTAGCTCATTTCTACTGGATTGGCGCTATCCCAGCTATGCTGTTCCTTGGTGTCTACATGATGCCATTTTATTACAGCAGTAAAATTAAATCCATTCCCGGTTATCTTAAACTAAGATTTGATGAAAAAACAAGAGTTCTCAATGGAATCTCATTTGCAATTATGACTTTACTTGTATCAGGAATTAATCTTTATGCAATGGCTCTGGTGCTTCATACTTTCTTAGGGTGGAACTGGGATATTAGCATGTGGGCTTCAGCAATTACTGTTGCTGCTTATGTAACACTAAGTGGTTTAATGTCTGCAATATTTACAGAAATAATCCAATTCTTTTTAATCTGGTTTGGATTGTTCTTGGTTTCAATTATGGGAATAATTGAAATTGGCAGCATTGACCAAATATTAAATAGACTTCCAGCATCAATGAACACACTTTGGTCTACATCTGCAGACCCAACACAAAACGGAATGATGATTCATTGGGCTGGAATTGTTCTTGGTTTGGGTTTTGTTCTTTCTTTTGGTTATTGGACTACAGACTTTCTTGTTGTTCAAAGAGCATTTTCTGCAAAAGACCTTAGAGCAGCTCGTATGACTCCAATTCTTGCTTCATTTTTCAAAATGGCACTTCCATTCATAGTTATTCTTGCTGGATTAATTGCAATTGCTTTATCAAATGACCCAAACAGCGGATTCAAATTATTAGAAGATGGCGGTCAGATAAATTATGATTCTGCACTTCCTATGTTAATCAAAAGATATTATCCAAGTGGATTGGTCGGCTTGGGTGTTACTGCATTACTTGCTGGATTTATGGCAGGTCAGGCTGGCAATATCAGTGCATTTAATACTGTTTGGACTTATGATATTTATAAATCAGTCCTTAACAAAAATGCTAGCGATAAACATTTGCTCTGGATGGGAAGAGTTTCAACTGTAGTTGGCGTTATAGTTTCTTTAGGTACAGCATATTGGGCAAAAAGTTTTCCAAGCATTATGGATTATATGCAGGCAATTTTCTCATGGGTTAATGCTCCTTTATTTGCTACAATGCTATTAGGAATGTTTGTATGGTGGATTACACCAAATGGTGCATTCTGGGGATTAATAACAGGAATGCTTTCTTCATTTTTAATGTATATGGGAGTAAAGTTCCATTGGTTTAATGAAAGCATAATTACTATGTCGAGTGTTCAAAGTGACATGGCTGCAAATTTCTGGAGAGCATGGTGGGCGTGGCTAATATGTGCTGTTGTTACAGTTGTTATCAGTCTATTTACAAAAAAGAAACCAAAAGAAGAACTCGTTGGCTTGGTAAAAGGATTAACTGATGAAAAACATGATGCACATCTGCCTTTCGTAAAACGTCCGGAATTCGTGGCAATTATTTCATTAATCGTATTAGTAATATTAAATATTATTTTCTGGTAAAATGGAGAATAAAACATGACAGTAAAAGGAATGAAACCAATCTGGTATTTTGTTGGATTAATCCTTCTGATAATGGGAGGAATAATATTTCTTACAGGAATTTATTATTTATTAAATCCATCAGCACGATATACAGTATTAAGTGAAACACACCCAAATATCTGGTGGGGTGCAGTAATGCTAATTTTTGGAAGCATTTTATATTTCAAAAACAGGAATGAAATTATTCAATAGGTGAAAAGAATGGCTGATATTAATTCTGTAGAAAAAAAATTCAAAGAACTATTTAATGAGAATCCTTTATTACTTCGTTCGCCAGGAAGAGTGAACTTAATTGGTGAACATACAGATTATAACATGGGCTATGTATTGCCAGGTGCAATTGATAAATCAATTTATTTTGCTATAACTCCACGCAATGATGATTTATGTAAAATTTATGCTTATGATATAAATGAAAGTCATGAGTTCAATGTTAATGATATACATCGATCAAAAAAAAGCTGGACAAATTACTTAATGGGAGTGGTTGACCAGCTGAATAAAGCTGGATATAAAATTAATGGATTTAATTGTGTTTTTGGCGGAGATATTCCAATTGGTGCTGGTTTATCCTCGTCGGCTGCTTTAGAAGCTGGATTAGCTTACGCATTGAATTCAATTTATGATTTGAAAATAAGCAAACTCGAGTTGGTAAAACTTGCTCAAAAATCTGAAAATGAATTTGTCGGTGTTAAATGCGGAATAATGGACCAATACATAAATATTTTTGGAGAAGAAAATAAAGTTCTTAAAATTGATTGCCGCTCCCTTGAATATGAATACATCCCTTTCGAATTCAAAAATGTTTCAATTGTTCTTTTTAATACTGGAGTTTCACATTCATTGGCTTCATCAGAATATAATTTACGCAGAAAAGAATGCAGAGAGGGTGTTGAAATTATTCAAAAAGATTTTCCTGAAGTTCAAAGTTTGCGCGATGTAACTCTTGATATGATTTATGAATACAAAAATAAAATGACAAACAAAATTTATAATCGATGTAAATATGTTGTAGAAGAAAATGAAAGATTATTAAAAGCATGCAATGCACTTAAAAGAAAAGATTTGCCAACATTAGGAAATTTAATGTATCAAACTCATGAAGGATTAAGCAAAGATTATGAAGTAAGCTGCGATGAACTTGATTATCTTGTTGATTTAACAAAAAATGATGATAGAATTTATGGCGCTCGTATGATGGGAGGCGGATTTGGAGGCTGTACAATTAATCTAATAGATAAAAATGAAGTTCAGGATGTTTGCAATTTATTTGCAGAAAAATACAAAAGAAAATTTGGAATAGAATTAAAATATTATGTCACTTCTATAAACAAGGGAACAAGTTTTATTGAGGTTTATGAGAATGCAAAAATCTGAATTGAATAATTATCCACATAGAAGAAAAAATATTTTAACTGGTGAATGGATTCTTGTTTCACCTCACAGAACACAAAGACCATGGCAAGGTGAAGTCTCAAAAGTTGACGATGAAACTCGTCCTCAATACGACCCGAATTGTTATTTATGTCCTGGCAATAAAAGAGCAAATGGAGAAACAAATCCAAACTATGAAAGTACTTTTGTTTTCACAAATGATTTTTCTGCATTGCTCGAAAATGTTCCGCCAAATAAAACTGATAAGAATTTATTAACTGCAAAAAGCGAAAGAGGAATTTGCAGAGTTGTAAATTTTTCTCCTCGACATGATTTAACACTTGCAGAAATGTCTGAACCAGAAATTGAAAAAGTAATAGATAAATGGATTGATGAATTCAAAATGCTCGGCTCAAAACCATTTATTAATTATGTTCAGATTTTTGAAAACAAAGGAACAATGATGGGGAACAGCAATCCTCATCCGCATTGCCAAATTTGGGCTCAGGAAAGTATTCCAATGGAACCATCAAAAGAGTTAAAAAATTTTAAGAACTATTATCAAAAATACAAAAGAAGTCTTCTTTCAGATTATCTGAAATTAGAATTGAAGTTAAAAGAAAGAATTGTTTATGAAAATAATTCTTTTGTGGTTCTTGTTCCTTTCTGGGCAGTTTGGCCCTATGAAACATTAATTATTTCTAAAAGAAAAATTGCAAACATAACTCAGTTCAAAGATTCAGAGAAAAAAGATTTTGCAAATGCTTTGAAAGTAATTACAACAAAATATGATAATCTTTTTCAAACAAGTTTTCCTTATTCTTCTGGATTACATCAGGCACCTACAGATAGAAAAGAACATAAAGAATGGCATTTTCATATGCATTTTTATCCACCACTTTTAAGGTCAGCAACAATCAAGAAATTTATGGTTGGATATGAAATGCTTGCGGAACCGCAAAGAGATATTACTCCAGAACAAAGTGCAAAAACATTAATGGAACTTTCAACAATTCATTATAAACAAATAAAAGAAAAAATATGAGAAGAGTAATAATTTTTATTTTTTTAATCATCTTATCTGCAAGAGCATATTCTCAAATCGATATTGATATTAACAAATACATTGAAAATCCGGAAATCTTTGGCGAAAATAAGGAAGAACCAACCGCAATCTTAATACCTTATTCATCGTTAGAATCAGCTCTTTCGTATCAAAAAGAAAAATCTAAATATTATTTTTCTCTTAATGGTAACTGGAAATTTCAATGGCAAATTAATCCATCACTGGTTCCAAAAGATTTTTTCAAAAAGGAATTTAATGATAAAACATGGAAAGAAATTCCTGTCCCTTCAAATTGGCAGATGCAAGGATATGACCATTTGATGTATAGAAATATTCCAATGGAGTTTTATCCTTACAATCCTCCTTATGTGCCTGATGATATTAATCCAACTGGACTTTATAGAAAAATATTCAAAGTTCCATCTGAATGGAAGGACAGAAAAATCTTTCTTCACTTTGATGGAATTCAATCAGCTGCCTTCATCTGGATGAATGGCAAATATGTTGGTTATCACGAAGATGGAATGACTCCTGCTGAATTTGACATCACAGATAAAATTGAAAAGGGAAATAATTTACTTGCAGTTATGGTCCTTCGATGGAGTGACGGCTCTTATCTTGAAGACCAAGATATGTTTAGATTCTCCGGAATTTATCGAAATGTTTATATCTATTCAAAACCAAAAGTAACAATCAGGGATTTATTTATTAAAACAGATTTTGATGAAAAATATATTGATGCAAATTTAATTCTCGATGTTATATTGAAAAATTATTTAGAAAAATCATCAAAGGTAAAAATAAAATATTCACTTTATGATGCAGCAAATAAAAAAGTTTTAACAAACGAATCAGATTTCTTTGATATAAATGATAAACTAACAACAACTTTAACGCAAAAAGTAAATTCACCAGAAAAATGGTCTGATGAACATCCATATCTGTATAAACTTATTCTTGAATTAATTGATTCTAATCATAAAGTAATTGAAGTATTGTGTCAAAGAGTTGGTTTTAGAGAGTTGGAAGTTAAGAATGGTGTAGCAATGATGAATGGTATGCCTATATATTTTCGAGGAACAAACCGTCATGAACATAATCCAGTTGGAGGAAAAACTTTAACAAAAGAATTAATGCTCGAAGATATAAAATTATTGAAGCAGTTCAATTTCAATGCTGTAAGAACAAGTCATTACCCAAACGACCCATTATGGTATGACTTATGTGATGAATATGGAATTCTAATTCAAGATGAAGTAAATGCCGAATGTCATTATACAGAAAATGAATTTCCTTCAAGAAAGGAATATTTCAATGCTTTTATGGATAGATTTATAAGAATGGTTCAAAGAGATAAAAATCATCCAAGTGTAGTAATGTGGAGTACAGGTAATGAATGCGGACTTGATAAACCTCACTATGCAATGGCAGATTACATAAAGAAATTTGACCCAACTCGCTTTTTAATGCATCAATCAAATTGGCCCGATGGCGAAGCTCCTTATGTTGATATTATTGGTCCAAGATATCCTACCCCGTCACGATTGAGACAAATTGGATTAACAAGAACGAAACCAGTTGTAATGGGTGAATATGCTCATGCAATGGGAAATAGTTTAGGCAACTTTGATGAGTTCTGGGAAATAATTTATGGAACTCCTCATCTTCAAGGAGGATTTGTTTGGGATTGGGTAGATCAAGGTTTGAAAGTCAAATCAAAATTTGTAAAGGATTTTTCTTCGAATAATATTCAATGCGGAGTTATGGGAAATCCTGAAATAGTTAAAGGGATTGATGGAAATGCAATTAAATTAAGCGGCTTGGATGATTGGATTGAAATTTATGATGACCCTCGCCTTGACTTAAGGGGCAACAACTTGATAATTGAGTTTACAGTTTTCCCACAAAAATTTTATTTAGAAAATCCACTTGTTACAAAAGCTTATCAATTTGGAGTAACACAAATTACAGAAGATACATTAAGCTTCTACATTAATTCATACAAGAATGCACTTAAAATTAAGCTGCCTGAAGATTGGTATTCAAAATGGCACAAAGTAAAAGCTATTTATGATGGAAAAGAAATATCAATATTTATTGATGAAAAATTATTTGGTTCAAAAAAATATGAAGGAAAAATTAATTCATCACACTATCCAGTAAATATTGGAAGAGATGCTTTAAGAGATAATGACCAGCATTTAGGCTGGATTTCAAATTTCATTTTTGATGATGTTAAAATTTTTGACAGCATTGAAAGTACTCAACCAATTCTTTGGCTTAAATTTGATGAAATTACTGAAGGAAAGGAATATTTAACATTTGGAATCAGTCCATTCTGCATTAATGGAATGATAACAGCAGACAGAAAACCACAGCCAGAATTATGGCAAGCAAAACACAGCATGTCACCAATTCGATTTTATGCAGCCGATATAGAGAAAGGAATATTTAAAGCAGTGAATAAATATTCATTTACAAATCTGAATGAATTTGACTTTGACTGGTATTTATATAAAGATGGAAAATTAGAAACCTCAGGCAAATTTAATCTTGATGTAGCTCCCCATTCAGAAAAAGAATTTAATATTTCATTGCCAAAAGAACTTGATAATAAACATGAATATGTTTTAGAACTAAACTGCAAAACAAAAAAAGAAAAGTCATTAATACCTGCAGGTTTTGAAATCAACTTTCAACAGTTTGTATTAAATGAAAAGATAAATAATCTGAGCGAAGAAAAAGATTTATCAAAAAATACAGAAATAAAAATAGAAGAGAATGATAATTTATGCGCAGTTAAAATTAGCAGCATTAAATATGAATTTAACAAGAAATGTGGAGCAATGAATTTATTCAACAAAGACAAATTATTAATATCGTCAATGAACTCGAACTTATGGAGAGCACCAATATCGAATGAAAAATCAGATTGGGGCAAAGCAGAAGAAAAAGATTGGTACAATATGGGATTGAATGAGTATCAAACAAATGTAGAGAAGTTTGAAATTGACAAAGTTAATTCAACAATAAAAATAAAATCATACACAACTTTTTCAAGAAGCAGTGATTTAGTTATTAATGATTTCACTTATAGTTTTAATAATGATGGGAGTGTAAAAATATCTCATATAATAACCCCACTTGGCTATTTCAATGTTAGCTGGCTACCTTGTATTGGACTTAAATTTATGATGCCAGATAGTTTTCAAAATCTTACATGGTATGGCAGAGGACCTTTTGAAAATTATCCAGATAGAAAAACTGGAGCTAAATTGGGAATACACAAAGTTAAAATTGATTCAGTAATGAATCCATACATTGAGCCACAAGACTATGGTAATTACTCCGATGTAAGATGGTTTGAAATAAAAAATAATAAAGAAGGAATAAAAATTATTTCTGATAATCCAATTAACATATCAGCAGTTCCATATTATAATCTCGATAGAGCAGAGTATACATATCAATTAATGAGAGATGGTTATAATAGAATTCAGATTAATTACAAAATTAATGGTGTAGGCGATACACCAAATCCCACAATGCCGCAATATCGAGTTTATCCAAGCGAATATAAAAATAATTTAATAATCAAAGTAAACGATTTGAATAGTAAGTAATAAAAGATAAATTAGGGAAATTATTGATAAAAATAACTTGACAAACAGAAATAAAAAAAATATATTGCAATCGTTTGCGGGAACGATTGATTAAGAGTTATTTTTCCACCTAAGTTTTTAATAAAATATTTGGGGAGGAGTCAATGCTAAAAAATTTATTACTTCTTTTGCATCTCTTTATTATAATTTTTTCTAATGATTACACCGTATATGCTTCAGGTAAAATTTCTGGTAAAGTTACAGACAAAGTCACAGGTGAAGCATTAATAGGTGCTAACATTTTCCTTGTTGGCACTAGTCTCGGTGCTGCATCTGACTTAGAAGGCAAATATACAATTCCTAACGTTCCCTCTGGTAAATATACTGTTAAAGTGTCTTATATAGGTTATGAAACTGAACAATATGATATTGAAATTAAGGACAATCAACATCTCATACTTGATTTTAAATTAAGTGTCGTTTCAGTAGCAACTCAGGAAATTGTAATTACTGCTCAAGCAAGCGGTCAAAATGCAGCTATAAATAAACAAATTTCATCAGAAAACATTACTAATGTTGTTTCTAAAGCACGCATACAATCACTTCCTGATGCAAATGCTGCAGAATCAATTGGCAGATTACCTGGTATTTCTTTAGTAAGATCAGGAGGACAAGCAACTCAAGTAGTGATTAGAGGTCTTCGTCCTCAGTATAATAGTATCACTATTGAAGGTGTTCCAATTCCTGCAAATGATGCTGGAAATATTTCTGCACGAGGATCTTATGCTACTCCGACAATTACTGAAGGTGGTGGACGTGCAGTCGATTTGAGCATGATTTCTTCTCATTCACTTGAAAGCATTGAGGTCTATAAAACTATTTCTCCTGATATGGATGCAGCAGTTCTTGGAGGGACAGTTAATTTTGGGATGCGTGAAGCTAAAAGTACACCATCAGGAGCTCCTTCTGTGTTTTTACTTGCTCAGGGAGCTTACAATGATTTAATGAGTTCGTATAATGATTATAAATTCGTTGCAAGTGTTGAAAAAAGATTTTTTAACGACCGTTTAGGAATTTTTGTTCAAGGAATTGCTCAAAAACAAAATCTCACTTCTAATCAATTAGGTGTTTCATATTATCAACCAAATAAACAGGATAAACCTGATTCTATTGTGCTTGGAAGTATGACACTTACATTTTCGCCTTCAGAACAAAAAAGATACGACGGAACCTTAACATTTGATTATCGAATTCCAAATGGAAAATTAGCACTTGTAAATTTCTTCAGTCATGGTACTACATTAACCAAATCACATGATGAAACATATAATTTAGCAAATTATGGAAATGATATTCTCTTTGGTACACAATTAACAAAAACAGAACAAAATGTTGTTACAAATATTTTAGCTTACGAACAAAATATCGGAATAATCAAAACTAATATTAAAATTTCTAATGCATATTCCGACACAAGAATACCAGAGGGATGGAGAGTTGCTTTTGACCAGCTTTCAGCTGGAACTAATGCAATACCTAATAATCTTAGTCCTGCACAAATTGCAAACAGAGCTAAGAATTTAATAAAATTAGATAATATGTACTGGCAAGGCAATTCAAGCTGGAGCAGTTATAACAAGCAAAATAATCTAAGAGCTTCCGTAGATCTTGAGACTAAATTTAGTATTTCTGATTTAGTTTCTGTTTCTATGAAGGGTGGTGGTCAATATGAATATACAACACGATATTATAATTTTGACAATGGTTTTGGAAGCTTATATACAGGTGCAGCCGCTGGTTTTAGATATAATTTAGTTCAAGCTCTCCCATGGTTAACACAACCACCTTATAATTTTGATCCTACTGGTAACAGGTATTTTAACATTAGAGGATTCTATGATACTAATATGGATTTCGGAAAATTTTTGAAAGGAGAATATGAAATACATTCAGCTGTAAATACAGATATTATTGCTTCAATTATGAGAACAATCAAATCATTAGGTGCTGCAACAACTCAACCTCAAGCAGTTCCAAGTTATGTCCCTGATGTTTATAGCAGTATTGCAAATGATTATACAGGTCATGAATTTCGAAGCGCAGAATATTTTATGGCAACAATAAATATTGGTCCTTCTATAACAATAATTCCTGGTATTCGTTATCAAGGCTTAAAAACTTCTTACACTGCTGCTCATTTTTTAGGAAATGCTGATGCTCCGAATCCATATCCCAATAATTTGCCTCACAAAATGGTAACAGAAGACCAATATCATGGTTACTGGCTGCCAAATATTAGAATGAAATATAATCCAATTTCATGGCTTAGCATTAGAGCAGCATATACAACTTCACTTGCTTATCCTGATTTTTATCAAATTATACCCAGAATGGATGTTTCGAGCAACAGTGGCCATTGGGTCGTTTGGAACAACTATGCATTAAAACCAGCATATTCACGTAATTATGATTTTCAAGTTGCAGTTTATAATAACACAATTGGTTTATTTGCATTGAGCCCATTCCTAAAACAAATTGATAATCTAATCTTCAGTCAACAAACTTATATAACAGACCCTTCAAAATATCCTGGGATTCCAAGTTATACTAAAACTTTTTCTCTTACTACTTTTATTAATAATCCACATAGAGTTAATGTTTGGGGTCTAGAAACAGAATGGCAAACGCACTTCTGGTATTTACCTTCTCCATTTAATTCATTAGTTCTTAATGTGAATTATACTCACATATTTTCAAAAGCTAAATACCCATATACAGTAACAAAGCACTCTCCAGTTTATCCATTCCCAACAATTTATATTGATTCTACTTATACAGATAGACTTATTCAACAGCCTGATGATATAGTTAATTTATCAATTGGGTTCGATTACAAACAATTTTCAATTTTATTATCAATGATTTATCAAGCAAAAATTTATAATAGCACAAATTTCTATAATTCTTTGCGATCAGATAAAGACAAATATTTAAGATGGGATTTGTCAATTAAACAAGGTCTACCATGGTACAATCTTGAAGTCTACTTCGATTTATATAATTTGAACAGCGAAGAAGATATCTATCTTGTTAGAGGTTCTGGATTTCCAAATTCAATTTCCCATTATGGACTTACTGCTGATTTAGGATTAAGATTTAGAATAGAGTAATATTTAATAAGAAAAAATAATTGAAAGAAATTATGAATATTCATTCATCAATAAAAGAAGTTATATACTTCTATATTAATTAAATAACATCAATAACTTAAGGAGGAGTACTTTATGAAAAAATTATTTTCTACAATAATTTTTATTGCTCTTATAATTGCAATCGCAACACCTGTATCTTTTAATTATGCTTTAACAAAAGATACAGTGAGAGTAGCAGCATTACCTCCAGGTAATTTAAATAATTTTATTAATAGAGATACAATTCCAGGTGGTTTTGCTAAACCAAACAGAGTATATCTTCTTCAGCAAACTGGGGATTTGGACACTGTTTATTATATGACAGCTCCAATTACTGTAAAAGGAAGTGTTTACATAGTTGGTAAACTTAATCCTAAAACCGGGCATCCTCCTGTAATTGCACCATCAATTGCAGCTGATAATTCATCAATTGGATATTTCTTTGCACCACAGGGAAATGATACTCTCTACTTAAAAGGACTTTATTTCATGGGGACAAGAACTGATGGTGTATCATTTACCGGTCGCTTTGTTGCACCTACGGGTAATAACAATGTATTTATTTTTGACCATTGCATTGTTGAAAATATTTCCGGTGCTGGAACACCAAATCTTTTTGATACATGGAACACAGACCACAATAGTTTTTATGTAACAAACTGTTTATTTAGAAACAACCAGGATGATAATCCTCAAAATCCAGGTTTTGCATGGATAGACCCTGGAACTTACCCGGCTGATACTGCAAAATTCTATAATAATACTTTCTTCCTTATGGGAGGATACATTTTAGGTTCTTCTGGATATGGTGCTACTTATTTAGATTTTCAACACAATACAATTTTCTTTACAGCTCAAGGTGGTGCTTTTGATTTATATCAAATGCACAATGCAGTAATAAAAAATAATATTTTCTATAGCGTATCATCTGCTGCTTATCCTACATCATGGTATAATAATACCCCTGGAAGCTGGGGTTCTGCTGTTATTCCACTTGATTCTTTACGTTCACTGGCAGCTGCTCCATATAATATGAAAGAAGCAGATAGACGTTTAACTATTACAAATAATGTTTACTTCTGGCCCAAAATTATTACTGATAAATGGGAAGAATTGAATAAAGGTATTAGAGCAAGCGACCCTCTAAGACCACCAGATTTTATTAATGCTCAGCCAGGAATGTTAACTGATAAAACAAGATGGCCTCACATCAATGTTGATAACAATTTAAATGTAGACCCAGGTTTTGACCCTGCTCTGGTTCAAGAAGCTGGTTCAAAAATGGCTCAGTTCATTGAAACTGTTTGGATTAATGGTGGAACGGCACAAGGAATGCGTCCTTATGTTTATCCATTTTCTAATCCTCCAACTTGGGAAGGAGTACCTTCAAACTGGCAATCCAAACAAGGTTATCCTGTACCGGAAAATTTAAGATATACCAGTAAACTTCTTGGTGATGATGGTAAGCCGCTTGGCGACCTTAATTGGTTCCCTGAATATGTTGGTGTTGAAGATGAAGCTAATTTGCTACCAACCAATTTTGAATTATCACAAAACTTCCCAAATCCATTTAATCCTACTACAGAAATTCAATATTCTATTCCTCAAAATGGATATGTTACATTAAAGGTATACAATTTATTGGGACAGGAAGTAACTACACTTGTTAATCAAGAACAAAATGCAGGAACATATAGAGTTACTTTTAATGCTTCTAATCTTGCAAGCGGGATCTATATGTATACACTGCAATCAGGAGGTTATTCATTAACAAAGAAAATGATTTTGTTGAAATAGTATCAAATCAAATTTGAATTCGAAAGAGACTGTCTCTAAAAATAATTTTCATGAGACAGTCTCTTAAAATTTTTCTATAAAAAATAGAACTAATAAAATGAATCATAAAATTTTATTACTAAACTCAAAAAAACAAAAACTATCATTATTAATTTTCTTTTTCTTGATATTGATTAGCACTTCTCAAGCACAATTTGCTAACGGTGCAGATGTCAGCTGGCTTTCTGAAATGGAAACTTATGGATACGTGTTCAAAGATAATTCAGGTGTTCAAAAAGATTGTCTTCAAATACTAAAAGAAAAAGGGATTAATGCTCTAAGATTTCGAGTTTGGGTAAATCCAAAAGGCAGATTTAGTAACAAAAAAGATGTTACTTACATGTCACAACGTGCAAAAAATATGGGCTTTGATGTGATGATTGATTTTCATATGAGTGATACATGGGCAGACCCTGGACATCAAACTAAACCTGCTGCATGGTCAACACATTCTTTTTCACAATTATTAAATGATGTTTACAACCATGTCTATGAAGTTCTTGATACTCTTAAATCAGTAAATGTAATTCCAAAATGGGTACAAATTGGTAATGAGACAAATGATGGAATGCTCTGGGAAGATGGACGTGCATCAAAAAATATGGCTAATTTCGCTGCACTAATAAAAAGTGGTTATGATGCAGTAAAATCTGTTGATAGTTCAATACAAGTAATTGTACATCTTTCTGATGCTCATAAAACATCTATGTACAGATGGATGTTTGATGGACTAAAAAATAATGGTGCAAAGTGGGATATAATCGGAATGTCAGTTTATCCTTACTGGGCAAATTTGCCCTGGGCAGTTGATGATAGTCTTGCTCTTATTACAATGAAGGAGATGATTTCAAGATACAATACTAAAGTTATGGTAGTTGAAGCTGGTTACAGATATGACCAGCCAATCGAAGCTAATCATTATCTTCTTGATTTAATTGATAAAACAAAATCTGTTGGTGGCTTAGGAGTATTTTACTGGGAACCTCAAGCATATAACTGGCGCGGCTATTTGCTTGGTGCATGGAACCCTATAACAAAAGCTCCAACTGCAGCTCTTGATGCTTTTTTAGGAATAAAAGTTACATCAGTAAAATATGATAACGAATTACCATCTGATTATAATCTAAGTATTTATCCAAATCCTTTTAATCCTGAAACTACTATTGAATTCGAATTGCCTAAATCAACATTTGTATCAATTGTAATCTATGACTTACTTGGAAGAGAAGTAGAAAAAATATTTGAAGGTTTCAAAAATCGAGGCACATACAAAATAATCTGGTCTGCTCACAATAAACCAAGTGGAATATATATGTGCAGAATGTCTACAGATGAATTCTCTGTAACAAAGAAAATTGCTTTAATTAAATAAAACATTTTATGAAAATGAAATTCATCAAATACTTAATAATTATTTTTGGGATTTTATCAATTACAAAATTTTCTTTCGCAGACGATAAGAAAAATACTGGTGTTTTTGTAGATAATGGAATAATGAAATGGAAAGATAGTGGTGAAGAAGTAAGACTCTTCGGAATAAATTATACTGTTCCATTTGCATATGCATATCGTGCTCATAAAAGACTTGGTTTATCTCTTCAAAAATCAATTGACATCGATGTAAATCATTTTGCAAGATTAGGATTTGATGCATTCAGAGTTCACATGTGGGATAGAGAAATTTCCGATAGGAATGGAAATGTCTTGAATAATGAACATTTAGAATTGTTCGATTATTTGTTATATAAACTTTCACAAAAAGGAATCAAAACAATCATAACTCCAATTGCATGGTGGGGCACTGCATGGCCCGAGCCAGATTATGAAACCCCGGGCTTTTCTTCTTTTTATTCAAAAGTTGAAATGATTACAAATAAAGAAGCATGGAAAGCCCAAAAGAATTATTTGAAACAAATTATCAATCACATTAATCCTTATAACGGATTAGCATATAAAGATGACCCATCAATCATCGCACTGGAAATTATTAATGAGCCACATCATCCAGAAGATACTTCGCTTGTAAGACAGTATATAAATGAATTGTATGATGCTTTGCGAGATGCTGGTTTTACGAAACCAATTTTTTATAACATCAGTGAAAGCTGGGATGATGCACAAGCTCAAGCAGTTTGTAATTCAAAAGCAGAGGGTGTTTCTTTTCAATGGTATCCAACAGGTCTTGTTCACAATAAAATGCTTGAAGGAAATTATTTAATCAATGTGAATAAATATAAGATACCATCAGAAAAGGTAAATGGTTTTAATAAGAAAGCAAAAATGGTTTATGAATTTGATGCTGCTGACATTGGAGCATCATTCATGTATCCAGCTATGGCAAGAAGTTTTAGAGAAGCAGGCATGCAGTTCGCAACAATGTTTGCTTACGATCCAGTTCAAATTGCATGGAGTAATACAGAATATCAAACTCATTTCGTCAATCTTTTATATGCACCTTCAAAAGCTATCAGCTTAATGATTGCATCAAAAGTTTTTCATGAAGTTCCACTATCGAAAAACTTTGGTGATTTTCCCAATAATAATTTATTCGAAAATTTTAGAATTGATTATGGAAATAATTTAAGTGAGTACAATTCACCAACTGAATTCATTTATTCCAATTCAACTAATTCAACACCGAAATTTGTTGATAGTCTCATAAGAATTGTTGGAATAGGAAATTCGTCTGTCATACAATATGACGGCACAGGTGCATATTTTCTTGATAAGATTGAAAATGGATTATGGCGGCTTGAGGTTTATCCAGATGTTTTATGGCTTAAAGACCCTTTTGAACAAACAAGCATGAAAAAACAAATTGCTAAATTGTTTTGGAACGAAAGAAAAATGAAAATTTCAATTCCAGAAATTGGAGAAAATTTTAGAGTTGTTTCATTAAGTCACAAACTAAAAACTTTTTATTCAAAAGGGAATGAAATTGAAGTTACTCCTGGCATTTATTTGATTTCATCTAAAAATACTCCAATGAATCATATCAAAAAATTTATCACTAAAGAAAAATTTTTGGAAGGATTGTATAGCCCCGAAAATAATGATATTGCTTTTGTAATAAACAATACACCTTTTTACATATCATTAAATGATGAAAGCAAAATAAGATTTCAAATTGCATCTGATAAAAAAATCGATGAAGCATTTCTATTTGTAAGAAGACCAGACTGGAGAAGATTTGAAAAACATCTTCTTAAAAAAGTTGATGGTTTTAATTATGCTCTTGCAGATTCAATAAAATTATTATATGAAGGTGAAATTGAATTTTGTGTTGCAGTGAAAATTGATAATAAAATATACACTTTTCCTGATGGCAAAAATATCTCTCCTGATGATTGGGATTTTTATTATGAAAAAATTTGGAAAACAAAAATTATAAATAATAACACTCCGATTGAACTATTCAATGCAGCAAGAGATTACAAAGATTTAGTTTTCCCTCAGTTTACTAAGTCAACAAGATTTGTTGTAGATAATCGCAATGGTTTAACAAGCGAAAGAAATTCAATTTTCGTAAATGTAACTTCTACTGGTCAAGATAATTTCCCATTCGGGTTTCAATTAAATGTATCAAAGATTATTAAATCAATAAAAAATAATTTGTTTAATTACAGAACAATAATACTAAATGCTCGAACACTTTCTGATTCAAGTCTTACTTTGGGAATAAATTTAATTACGAGCGATGGTAAATGTTTTCAAAGCAAAGTTAAATTAGAAAACAACTGGGGGAAAAAATCTATTTCAATTGATGAATTTCAAAAAGGGAGTTGTTTGATTTTACCATTTTCTTATCCAAGATTCCTTCCCAAAATTTGGAACAGTAACATTCAAACTGAAAAAGAAAAAATAAAACTTGAGGATTTAGAATTCATTCAGTTTTTTATTGAAAATCCAGGCAAAGCATTCAACAACAGTTTAGAAATAGAATCTTTAATTCTCAAATAACCAATAAATATTTTATCAAAACTTCATAACATTATTGAATCCCTTTCAATCTCTGAGTATATTAACAATTGAAAAATCATTAAATGAAAGGAATTAGTATGATTAATAATACTGTTACAACCACAAACTTTGAAAATCTCAAATTCTACAAACGCGGAAAGGTTAGAGATATTTATGACTTGGGTGAACATTATCTAATTGTATCTACTGATAGAATCTCTGCATTTGATGTTATTATGAATGAAGGAATTCCTTACAAAGGAGCAGTATTAAATCAAATTTCTGCTTTTTGGTTTAATTATACAAAAGACATTATCGATAATCATTTATTAAGCATTGATGTTGATGATTTTCCGGAAGAATGCAAACCTTATAAAGATGTATTGAAAAATCGTTCAATGCTTGTTAAAAAAGCTGAATTAATTCCTCTCGAATGTATTGTAAGAGGTTATATAACAGGTTCTGGCTGGAATGATTATAAAAAAACTGGAGCAATCTGCGGAATAAAACTGCCAGAAGGATTGGTAGAATCAGAAAAATTACCAGAACCAATTTTTACTCCATCAACAAAAGCAGAAATTGGGCTTCATGACGAAAATATTGATGAAGAGCAGGCAATTTCGATTGTTGGAAAAGAAACATATGATTACATAAAAAATATTTCAATTAATATTTACAAAAAAGCTTCAGAATATGCACTTCAAAAAGGAATTATCATAGCCGATACCAAATTTGAATTTGGCTATTACGATGGAAAAATTATTTTGATTGATGAATTATTGACCCCTGATTCTTCAAGATTCTGGCCCCTCGATGAATATGAAAAGGGTCGTCCACAAAATAGCTTTGACAAGCAATATGTTCGTGATTATTTGCTTTCAATTAATTTTAATAAAAAGCCACCAGCTCCACCACTTCCAGAAGAAGTTATCTTAAATACAAGTAAAAAATATCAGGAAGCACTTTATAAGTTAACTGGCAAAAATATTTCATAATGTTTCCTGTAAAAATTAAATATGATGCAGAAAAAAATTTGTTAATGATTAATTGGTCGGATAATTTAGAACAAAAGATTAAATCAGCAGATTTGAGATTTAATTGTCCTTGTGCAATTTGTCAAGCTGAAAAAGTGGAACAGAATGAATCTTATATTCCAATTTATTCATCTGAACAGATATCAATTCAGGATATAAAAATTATTGGGAATTATGCATTAAATATAATTTGGAAAGATAATCATGATACTGGCATATATGATTTTTCATATTTAAGAAAATTTTCTGAGAAATAATAAACTTACCATGATACTCCCAAATCAATTAACTGTACTAAGAATAATTCTTACACCAGTATTTTTATTTCTTTTTCTTTATGGTGATGCAGTAACAATTCAAATATCGCTTGGAGTATTTATAATTGCAGCAATTAGTGATTGGTATGATGGCTGGCTTGCCCGTAAATTTAATTACATTACAGAATGGGGAAAATTTCTTGACCCTCTTGCTGATAAGATTTTAACATCAGCAGCTTTCTTTGCATTTGTTATAGTTGGTATACTTAATTTATGGATGGTAATTTTAATTGTTGTTCGTGACATTCTAATTACTGGTTTAAGAATTTATGCGGACTACAAGAAAATATCCTTTTCTACAAGTTACTCAGCAAAATGGAAAACTTTTTTTCAAATGTTTTTTCTTTATTACTTATTATTAATTTACACAGCAAGAACAGTAAGCTGGATTTATAAAGGAAGAGAAAATCTCTTCAACATTTTATTTAACCATGATTTAATTTATTACACAATGCTTGCAATTACAATTTTTACTGTTGTAACAGGAATAACTTATATTTATTCGAACAGGCAGCTCATCAAACAACTTTTTGGAGTTAAAAATTAACACATTAGAAAAAATACTTGGCTCAGGTTTTTATACTGGATTTACTAAAAATGCAACAGGAACAAAAGCAAGTTTACTTGCACTACTTTTATTTCTTATTCCCGGCTTTGAAAATCCCACTCTGATGATTGGATTGATTAGTTTTTTTATTATTATTGGTGTCGACATAGCAAATAAATTTGAAAAAATTTATGGTAATGACCCAAAAGAATTTACTCTTGATGAAATTATAGGCACATGGATTTCTTTGCTATTTATTCCTAAAAAGATATGGTATTTATTACTAGCATTTTTTATATGGAGAATAATGGATATTGTAAAACCATTTCCAATTAAAAAACTTGAACTAATAAAAAATGGCTGGGGAGTTATTCTCGATGATGTATTGGCAGGAATTTATACTTTTCTTATAGTGCAATTATCAATCGATTTAATTAATAGAATATTTTAATTACAAACATAGATTAATTTATGAATGCATATTTAATTACAATTGGTGATGAAATTCTAATTGGTCAAGTGGTAAACACAAATGCAGCTTACATTGGTGAACAGCTTGTAAAGAATGGAATCAAAGTTATTGGCTCGAGTGTTCTTCCTGATGATGAGGATAAAATTATAAAAGAATTTAAGCGTGTATTTAAAATTTGTGACATAATCATTGTAACTGGTGGTTTGGGTCCCACTCATGATGATGTTACAAGAAAATGTATTGTTAATTTTTTTGAAACAGAACTTGTGATGAATGAAGAGATACTAAATGATATTAAAAAATTCTTTGAAGTGAGAGGAAGGGAATTAACAAAAATAAACGAGGAACAAGCTCTTGTTCCTAAAATTGCTGAACCAATAAGAAATACTCGTGGTACAGCCCCTGGCATCTGGATAGAAAAGGAAAATAAAATTTTTATAGCAATGCCTGGTGTTCCATACGAAATGAAAAATATGATGGAAGTTTATGTTATTCCTAAATTAAAATCATGGATAGAAACAAAACTGCAGGAGAAAAAACAAGGAGACACTTTTATATTAACAAGAAATTTACTTACTACGGGAATCCCTGAATCTGCATTATTTACTAAACTTGGAAATATTGAAAATCTGCTTAATGGAGCAAAACTTGCATTTCTTCCAAATCAATTTGGTGTTAGATTAAGAATAACAGTCGAAGAAAAAGAAATTGAAAAAGCTGTCTCCAAACTCGAAGAAATTGAACAAAAAATTAGAAGTATTGTTGGAAAATATATTTATGGAAAGGACGATGATACTCTTGAAGGAGTTGTAGCTAAGTTATTAATTGACAGAGGATTGAAACTTTCAGTTGCAGAATCCTGTACTGGTGGTTTAATAGCTAATAGATTAACTAACATCAGCGGAAGCAGTTTATTCTTCGAAAGAGGAATTGTAGCATACAGTAACGCTGCAAAAGTAGAATTATTAAAAGTTGATGAAGATATTATTGCAAAATATGGAGCTGTGAGTCTTGAAGTAGCAAGACAAATGGCAGAAGGAATTAAATCTATCAGCGGAACCGATATAGGTTTATCTACAACTGGAATAATGGGACCAACAGGAGCAACACCAAATAAACCAGTTGGCTTAGTATATATTGGAATTTGTGACGACAAAATATGCACAGCAAAAGAATTTCGTTTTGGGGACGAAAGATTATTAAATAAAGATAGAACCTCTCAAGCTGCACTTGAAATGTTAAGAAGATATTTACTTGGAATTAATTACGATGATTAGAACATTTATAGCTTTAGAACTGCCAGAATTAGAACTAAAAAAAATTATTGATATAAAAAACAATTACATAAACGATTATGATAACATTAAATGGGAACCAATTAATAAATTACATCTTACATTAAAATTTCTGGGCGATACAGATGAAAACATAATTCCTGCTATAAATTCTGAGTTAGAAAACATCTTAAAAAACTATGAAGTTTTTGAATTAACATTTGAAAAATTTGGTCTTTTTATTAAAGATAAAAAGCCTCGAATTTTATGGATAGGATTAAAAGAAAACTCTAAGCTTAGCAGTTTAGCTCAAGAAATTGATAATGTTATTTCAAAATTTGGCTTTGAAAAAGAAAAAAGAAAATTTACACCTCACATAACTTTGTTGAGAATTAAAGATAGAGATGAAAAATTTTACAAAGATTTTTATAAATTAACTCAAGTTGAAATACCAGAAATAAATTTTTATGCTGATAAAATTACATTTTTCAAAAGCACATTAATTAAAACTGGTTCTGTTTATGAACCTATTAAAAATTTTTATATAAAAAATATTGGAGGAGAAAATGTCACTCGATAAAGATGCAAGAATGAAAATATTAGAAGACACTATTACAAATATTGAAAAAACTTACGGCAAAGGAACCATTATGAAATTAGGGGACGGCGTAATTAACAAAGTGGAAGCAATTTCAACAGGTTCATTATCACTTGATTACGCACTTGGAATTGGAGGAGTTCCCCGAGGAAGAATTATAGAAATTTTTGGACCGGAATCTTCTGGTAAAACTACACTCTGCTTACATATAATTGCAGAAGCTCAAAAAAAGGGTGGACTGGCTGCATTCATCGATGCAGAACATGCACTGGATTTAAATTATGCCAAACGTCTTGGTGTTGATACTGCAAATCTTTTGCTCTCACAACCTGACTTTGGTGAACAAGCTCTCGAAATTGTTGATACTTTAATTAGAAGCAATGCTCTTGATGTAATTGTTATTGATTCAGTAGCTGCTCTGGTTCCACGCACTGAAATTGAAGGCGATATGGGCGACCCTCAAATGGCAGTTCAAGCAAGATTAATGTCTCAAGCATTAAGAAAAATTACAGGTGCTATAAGCAAATCTAAAACTTGCGTTATCTTTACAAATCAACTAAGAAGCAAAATTGGGGTTATGTTTGGTAATCCAGAAACAACTACAGGTGGAAATGCTCTTAAATTTTATGCTTCTGTAAGACTTGATATTAGAAGAGTAAATGCAATTAAAGATGGAAACAATGTAATAGGTAATAGAACAAAAGTAAAAATTGTTAAAAGTAAAGTAGCTCCTCCATTCAAAGAGGTTGAATTTGATATTTTATATAATGAAGGTATCAGTAAAGCTGGTGATATTATTGATCTTGCAACAGAACATGGCATTTTGAAAAAGAGCGGTGCATGGTTTACTTATAAAGATGAAAGATATCAAGGCAGAGAACAATTGAAACAAAAAATGCTTGAAGATCCAAAACTTTTTGAATCACTAGAAAAAGAAGTCAGAGCTGCACTTGGAATGACAAACGGAGAACAACAAGAACAAACAAATGAACAAGAAACTAAAAACAAAAAATCTAAATGATAATTTTATCTCTAAGAAAAAAGGGAAATAATGTAATCATTCAATTCGATGATGGAAGCTCAATATTATTAGATTATAAAATTGTTACCGATACTGGTTTAAGAAAAAATGATATAATTGATGACTCAAAGAAAAATGAATTACTTATTCTAAATGAAGAACTAAAAATTAAAGATGCAGCATTAAAATTATTATCGCGCAGACTTCATTCTAAATATGAATTAATAAACAAATTGCTCAAAAAAAATTTTGATAAGAAATTGATTCATGAAGTTGTTGATGAGCTTATATCAAAAAATTATTTAAATGATTATGAATTTTGCAAGGCTTATTTCGAAGAAAGATTTTATAGAAAAAAAATAGGCATCAATAAAATCAAAGCTGAATTAATAAAAAAAGGAATTGATAGAAAAATTATAGAAGATGTAATTCATTCGATAGATGATAATTCTTCTATTGATAATGCCTATGAACTTGCTAAAAAAAAGTTGAACTCTTATCAATTCAAAAAACTTGACAATCAGAAAATAAAACAGAAATTATTTTCATTTTTGTCTTCAAGAGGGTTTCAGTCAGATGTTATTTTCAAAGTAATAGATAAACTTAATATTCACGAAAGTGAATTGAATTAAATTTTGTAGATAATATCATTATTAGTATTTTTGCAACTAAATTTTTATAGCAAATTCAATCTCCTAATTATTAATCACTATTCTTAAGGAAATAAGTGAAAACTCTAAAGTGGTGTAATAAAAATTTTTACCTAATTTTTCATTACTAAAATGAAAGGCCACTTTGTGTGGTCTTTTTTGTTAATAATATTAAAATGAAATCAATTTGGGAGGAAGAAATGAAAGATTCCAAAATAGAATTTGAAGGTTTGACATTTGATGACATATTATTGATACCTGCACGTTCATCTGTTTTACCAAGAGAAACTGATATTACATCGTATCTTACACGAGAAATCAAATTAAATATTCCATTCATTTCAGCAGCAATGGATACAGTTACAGAATCACAAATGGCAATAGCAATGGCAGCTCAAGGTGGAATTGGAATTATTCATAAAAATATGACAATTGAACGACAAGCTGATGAAGTGGATAAAGTAAAAAGGTCAGAAAGCGGAATGATAGTTAATCCAATTACTTTGACCCCTGAAAGAAAAATTTATGAAGCCGAAGAAATAATGGCTAAATATCATATCTCGGGCATCCCTATTGTTGATAAAGAAGGCAGATTAATTGGAATATTAACTAACAGGGATTTGCGATTTGAGCATAATCGAAATCTCACAGTCGAACAATTAATGACAAAAGAAAATTTAATTACAGCTCCAGTAGGAACAACACTTGAAGAAGCAGAAAAAATATTACACAAAAATCGTATTGAAAAATTGCCTGTTGTAGATAAAAAAGGTTACTTAAAAGGTTTGATAACTTATAAAGACATTATGAAAAAGAAAAAATTCCCAAACGCATGTAAAGATGAACTTGGAAGATTAAGAGTAGGTGCAGCTGTTGGAATTGCAAAAGATACTATTGAGAGAGTGGAAGCCTTAGTTAGTGCCAATGTTGATGTAATTGTTGTTGATACTGCTCATGGCCATTCTGAAGGTGTGATTAAAATGGTAAAACAAATAAGAAAGAAGTTCAAAAATTTACAATTGATTGCAGGTAATATTGTAACTAAAGAAGCCGCATTAGAATTAGCAGCTTGTGGAGTTGATGCTGTTAAAGTTGGAATTGGTCCAGCATCAATTTGTACTACACGTGTGATAGCTGGAGTTGGTGTTCCACAAATTAGTTCTATAATGGCAGTTGCAAACGCTTTGAAAGGAAAAAATATCCCAATAATTGCAGATGGTGGAATAAAACAAACAGGTGATGTTGCAAAAGCCATAGCTGCAGGTGCTGATACTGTTATGATGGGTGCTATGTTCGCAGGTTGTGATGAAGCACCCGGTGAAAAAGTTTTATTTGAAGGCAGAAGTTTTAAAGTGTATCGTGGAATGGGCTCTTTAGGTGCAATGAAACAGGGTAGCAGCGATAGATATTTTCAAGATGTCGAAGAAGATATTAAAAAATTAGTTCCAGAAGGAATTGAAGGTCGAGTACCTTACAAAGGTGCTTTGGCAGATACAATTTATCAATTTGTTGGCGGTTTAAGAGCTGCAATGGGATATTGTGGTGTAAGAACAATTAAGGAATTGAAAACAAAAGCAAAATTTGTAAAAATATCACTTGCTGGATTACGCGAAAGTCATCCACATGATGTTATTATTACTGAAGAAGCTCCAAATTATCAAACAATAACCAAGATATAAAAATTTAATTTCTCTTTTACTGAAGGTTTTAACATGTACAAAGCTCTTGTTCTTGCTTATTATTATCCCCCTATGGGTTTAAGCGGGGTTCAAAGAATTTTGAAATTTACTAAATACATGCCTAAATTTAACTGGCAGCCAGTGGTTATATCAACTGGTAATGTTGCTTATTATGCTCACGACTTTAGTTTATTAAAAGAAGCTGAAGATGCAGGCATTCAAATTATAAGAACAGAAGCTTTTGATATTAATTCAATCATTGGGAAAAAAGTTCAAACAGTTAATATCCCTAAGGAATTTTTAAGAAAAATTCTTTCTAATCTTTCAAAAGTTTTTTTCATTCCTGATAACAAAAAATCCTGGGCTAAAAAAGCATATTTAACTGCAAGAGAATTATTACAAAAAGAAAAATTTGATGTATTGTTTGTAACCATTCCGCCTTATTCAAGTTTTGTTTATGCTGCAGAATTGAAAAAAGAATTCCATATTCCATTAATTGTTGATTATAGAGATTTATGGTTTGAAAATCATTTTGCATTTTATCCTACACCTTATCATAAAAGTAAGAATAAAAAATTAGAATATAATTCTCTTAAAGCTGCTGATAAAATTATTGTTATCAACAGAAGAATCAAAGAAAAATTATTAACTAATTATCCCTTTCTTTCATTTGACGAAATTATAATTATTCCGCATGGATTTGACCCCGAAGATTTTGATGTAAATGTTGATGAAGAACTTAAATCAACAAGTAAATTAAGATTTACTTATTCTGGCATATTCTATGAGAATATTACTCCAGAATTTTTTCTAAAAGCTTTTAAAAAACTTTCTGTAGAAAGACCAGATTTAGCTGCCAATATCGAATTAGAATTTATTGGTTTATTCAGAGATGAATACAAAAAATTAATTAATGAACTTAACTTAAATGAATTTGTTAAAATTCATGGTTATATTGAACATAAAGAAGCTGTAAAAAAATTACTAGCTTCGAATATATTATGGATGATGATTGGCAACAATCTTCGGAATGCAGATACAATTTCAACAAGCAAATTATTTGAATATTTTGGTTCAAGAAAACCAATTCTTGGCTGTGTTCCTGATGGTGCAGCAAAATCAGCATTAATTGAATATGGAGCTTCATTCATTACATCACCAGATAATATCGATGAAATAAAAAATAAAATTATTGAAATTCATTCTCTCTTCATTAATAATAATCTACCAAAACCAAATGAAGAATTTATTCAAAAACATAATAGAATTTTTCTAACAGAACAACTTGTTACTCAATTTCAATTTAGCATTAAGGATTTATTATGAAAGTAGCATTAATTGGTTCGGGCGGAAGAGAACATGCATTAGCATGGAAAATCTCTCAAAGCAAAAATTTGGAAAAATTATTTATCATTCCTGGTAATCCAGGAACAAAATCGCTTGGAGAAAATATTCCGATTAGTGTTGATTACATTAATGACATTGTAAATTTTTGTTCTGATAATAAAATTGATCTTGTTGTAGTTGGACCTGAAAAACCTCTCGCAGATGGCATTTCAGACCTATTACTTCAAAAGGGAATTAAAGTATTTGGACCCACAAAAAATGCAGCAAGAATTGAAGGTGAAAAATCATTTGCAAAAAATTTAATGAAACAATTTGGAATACCAACTGCACACTATCAAATTTTTACGAGAAAAGAAAAAAATGATGCTTTAGAATATCTCAAAAAAATTAAATATCCTGTTGTTATAAAAGCCGATGGATTAGCTGCTGGCAAAGGTGTTGTTATTTGTGAAAATTATAATGATGCTGAGAAATCAATTAACGATTGTTTTGTTAATTCTGCTTTCGGTGAAGCTGGCTATAAAGTAGTTATTGAAGAATTTATGACTGGTCAGGAAGCTTCTGTTTTTGCAATTACTGATGGAGATGATTTTATTCTTTTACCAGCTGCTCAGGACCATAAAAGAATTGGAGAAGGGGACACAGGGAAAAATACTGGTGGTATGGGTTCTTACGCACCAACTCCATTTGTAAATGATAAAATGATGGAAATTATTTCAGAATCAATTGTGAAACCAACGATTGGCGCACTGAAAGAAACAGGAAATAAATATGTTGGATGTCTATATTGTGGTTTAATGCTAACAGACGAAGGTCCAAAAGTAGTAGAATTCAATTGCAGATTTGGAGACCCTGAAACACAATCCGTCCTACCACTTTTAGATGGTGATTTTCTTGAATTATTGTATTCTGCATCTTCGGGAGCAATCAATAAAAAAACTGTTTATTATAATGGTGGTTCGTCTGTTTGTGTTGTTGCAGCTTCTAAAGGTTATCCAGATAAATATGAAAAAGGGAAAGAAATTACCGGACTCGATGCAATTAAAGACGAAGATATTTTTATCTTTCACGCAGGGACAATTGAAAAAGAAGGAAAAGTTTTTACAAATGGCGGACGTGTGTTAAATATTACATCTTTCATAAAAGAAAATAATTTATGGCTCGCAAAAAAAAGAAGTTACGAAGCTATTTCAAGAATTTACTTCGAGGGTATTTACTATCGTAGAGATATTGCTGATAAAGCTATAAATAAATAATCAGCCTGGAGGCCAGTTCATCTTTCTTCCGCCAAGTAAATGAAGATGTAAATGATAAACCTCCTGTCCAGCGTCAGGTCCGCAATTTATCACAATTCTATAACCCGACTCGCTTATGCCTAAATCTTTTGCAATTTTATTAGCTGCATCGAATAACTCGCCTAAAAGCGGAGCATGAGTTTTGGAATCAATATCTTTAGTTGTTGCAATATCTGTAATCTTTGGAATAATTAAAATGTGAACCGGTGCCTGAGGATTGATATCTTTGAATGCTAGAACATTCTCGCTTTCATAAACAATATCTGCGGGAATTTCCTTTCGAATTATTTTTGCAAAAATAGTTTCTCCCATAATTTCACCTCTTTTCTATTCCATATTTTTTTATTTTGTTATAAAGATGACTTCTTTGAATTCCAAGAATATCTGCAGTTTTACTAATGTTCCACCCATTAGCTTCAAGTTGTTTTAGAATGAATGCTTTTTCAGCTTTCTCCTTAAATTCTTGAAATGTATTTGATGTGCTTAATATTTCATCAATTTTCGAAACAGACATCGTTAAATATTGACTAACTATTTTTTCTGTAATTGTTGTTGAAGATTCCATTATAACAACTCGTTCTATAAAATTTCTAAGTTCTCTTACATTTCCTTTCCATGGTAAATCCTGCAATAAATTAATTGCCTCATCTGTCCATTCTTTTTGTGGAAATTTATTTTTTTCACAAATAATTCTGGAAAAATGTTCAACCAATAATGGAATATCTTCTTTTCTTTCTCTTAAAGGTGGAATATGAATTGGAATAACATTTAATCTGTGATATAAATCCTCTCTGAAATTTCCTTTTTCAATTTCTTGCTGCAAATCTTTATTTGTAGCAGAAATTATTCTAACATCAACATCGATTTTTGATGTGCCTCCAACTCTTTCGATTTTTCCTTCTTCAATTGCACGAAGAACTTTTGCTTGAGCCTGTAGACTCATATCACCAATTTCATCAAGAAAAAGATTGCTGCCATCAGCCAATTCAAATTTGCCTATTCTTTGTTTAATGGCTCCTGTAAATGAACCTTTTTCATGACCAAATAATTCTGATTCAATCAATTCTTGTGGAATAGCAGCACAGTTTACTTCAATTAATTCTTTATGAGAACGATTGCTTTGTCGATGAATTTCCTGTGCAACAAGTTCTTTGCCTGTTCCATTTTCACCAGTAATTAAAATTCGTGCATCAGTTTTTGCAACTTTTGAAATTGTCTCAAGAACTTTTTGAATAGCAGAACTCTTGCCAATTATTTTTTCTTCTATATCAACAACTTTACGAAGTTTTTTATTTTCTTTAATTAGATTTGATTGTTCTGCAGCATTGCGGACCGAAATAAGTAATTTATCTCTATCAATTGGTTTTTCTAAAAAATCGAAAGCTCCAAGTTTTGTAGCCATCACGGCATTTTGAACATTCGCATGTGCAGAAATGATTATAACTTTTATATCAAAGTTTTTTTCTTTTATCCAGTTTAAAATTTCAAAGCCATTTTTATCAGGCATTTGAATATCAAGTAGCAGAACATCATAATTGCCGTATTCAATTTTTTGCATACCTCTTTCAGAATCAGTAGAATAATCTACTGAGTAATCTTCGTATTCAAGAATCATTTTAATGCTTTCGCAAATTTCTCTTTCGTCGTCAATAACTAAAATTGATTTCATTAAAATAACCTTAAGAATAATAATTGATAAACTTTTAATACATCCGATGGAAGAATTTCTTTTTTGTTTTTCAAAGTTTTACCAAAAAGTTCACCAAGATAATTTGTAAGTATATCTCTGTTATCATAACTTCCATCAATAAAAAGTTCTTGTTCAATAATTTCTACAAAAATACCGATAAATTTGGATAAATTAAAAATGCTGGAATTATAACCAAGAAATGCATTCCCAAAGAAGTGAGAAAGCTTATCTTTATCACCAAATTCATCATTATTTGAATCAAAGAAAATTTTTCTTGGAAGGTTTTTCAGTTTTTTATTGAAAATAGTAAATGGGGGTGAGGGAAGAGGGATAGTTAAAATAGAATTAAATAAAAATCTTATTTTAATTTTATTATATGGCAAGCAAGCGAAAGTTAAACACAAAAGTGCTTCGGATTCATCATAGTCGAAGAATTTTAATGCTTTAAGATAAATTGTATCAACTAAATTTATGTCATCAGTTTTTTTCTTCAGTTCTTGAAATTCTGGAGAAGCAATATAATTTGAAATAAAAAAAATGCCTCCGTAAAAATTTTTTTCAAAATTTTTTTGTGGATATACATTTTCGAAAGATAAAGTTGTAATAAGAAGTATAATGTAAAAGGAAGTATATATAAAGTTTCCTGATATAAATACAATAAATCTATGGTTCATACAATTTTTTTAATTCTGGTATAAAACTGTAATCAATAAAATCATCTGGCATTTTATACTGAGAATGAGTAACTGTTTGTAATTTTAGAGCAGTACTGCAAACATATTTTGTAACTGATGGCTCGATATCTAAAATAGTTTCTATTATTTTCCAATCTTCGGGTGTTGGAATAGACCCTCCAAAATCTGAACGGAGCCAATGTCCAACTGTATGCTTGTAAGATTCTGGAAATAGTTTAATAAAATCACTTTTCGTCAATCCTTTTTCCACCCTTTTTTGATTTAAGTATTTAGAAACAAGTTTTTGGTCAACATTATAAAGCCTTTGCATCGAAAAATACTCATTCATTACTGATGCTCTTGCCCCAGGCGATGCACCCCAATTCTTCCTTTTTTCATCTTTAAACTAACCATTATAATTTTTCCCTGTGTTGTTTAATTGTTCTATCTTATTGACAAATTTTTCTGAGTATGAATTTAATTCTTTGTTTAAATCAACATAATTAACAAGCTCTTCAATTATCAAAGGTTCATAGGACTTAATTCGAATGTTTTGATTAATTTCAGTGTGATTAAGAATAACAAACTCTTTAGTGTATTTATAGTTTTTCCATTTTACAATAACATATTTGGGGAAATTATTTTCATATGTCTCTAAGATATCAACAATTAATCCTTCGTTAGTATTCTTACTTACACTATCAAAAACAGAATATCCAATAAATGTTTCAGATTGCCATTTTCTGTTATTATTAGTCCGCGGTTTTAAATTGAGCTTTTGATAATTAAAAAGATAATCTGCAAACTTATTATCATCTACAATCATAAATATTGGAAACCATAATTTATCTTTTTGAACAACAATCATATTTCTAATAACCCATTTCATTTCATTAAGCATGGAAGTTCTAACTATCAGTTCAATATCAAAATCTTTGCTGCCAATAAAACATAAACAATCACTGGACAAGTTATTTTTAATAGAATGGCTCTCAAATTTATCAAGCAATTTGTAATAATCATTTTTGTTATCGGTTATTTTAACTAATCCTTTCTCTTTTGCTGGTTGTTCATAGTGTGGAAATTTTTCAAACAATGATAATTGTTCACTAAATTCATTTGAAACAGTAAATACTTTTGAATACTTCAAATCATATTGATAAGGAATAAAATCGTATTTCTTAATTGTGTAATTATTTTTCAAGCCGCATCTTTCTATAATTATATCAATATAATCTTTATTTGATTCTATCATGAATGCAGAGGCTTTAGGATATTTTTCTTTAACTACTTTCAAAGTGGTTCCACTTCCAGCAAATGGATCAAGTACAATAGATTTATCATTCAGGTATACCATTTTTAAAAGTTCTTCTACCAATCTTTCTGGATAAACAGCAACATGTTTATATGGAGTTGGTTGCAAGTTAATTTTTAGAATGTTTGAGTAATCTTTATTCTTTTTAATATTATCACTAAAAATATTCTTTTTTGAAGGGGATAATACAAATACTGGTTCATATGTATTTGTAAATCGATTTTTTATGCTTGAAGGCATATGATTGGGTTTATACCAAATAATTATATCATTAAGGTACCAGCCATCTTTTACCATTTCATAAGCTAATTTATACGGAATAAATCCTAATGGAGACTTGCCATATTTTGATAAATATTTATCTCCTACATTGAGGAAAAAAACACCATTCTTCTTTAATCTTGTTCGAAGAACATTAAAAATTTTTACAAGCTTAAAAATATAATCCTGATAAGTTGGTTCATTACCGATTTGCCCTTCAAAACCATAATCTCGTTGATTCCAGTATGGAGGAGAAGTAATTGCTACATCAATTGAATTTTCTTTTAAATGAATGAGCCCCGCATATACATCACAGTGCAATAAATTATATTTCATGTGTTTAACTTAGTCCTATAATTTTATTCACATTATCTTTTATATCATCACTAACAAATATAATTCTTATTCTTGAAGAATTTTTAATTGTTGCAAAGTATGGTTTTGCACTATACACATATCGAAAACCACCTTTATCGTATCCTCTTTTACCTGCATTTATAATAGAATTTCCATAGATATTACTTAATTTCCCATTAGGAACAGATATCAAAATAATTGCCTTAATTTCTATGTTATCTGATTCAATGTTATAGATGATATTTATCAAATATGTAAGACATATTTTATTTTCATATGAATATCTTGTAGGCAAATGAACATCAAAATTAATGTTCTCAACTTTGTAACTTGTTTGATTAGCTCCAAGCGGAATTCTGCCTTTATAGTCTGATGGGTTATTCAGTTTAGCAGTTTTAACATCAATATGGACAAACGCATTATAAGTTTCAAAAAACAAGTCTGCTCCAATTGGTGCGGAATTGGGCGAACCAAATTGATTGAAAAGCTAATAATAAATTCGTTAAGTTCCTCGAGCAAAGTCTGAATTTTGCCACTTCTTTTCAGTATTATGAAATATTTCAATCCAATCATCTTTAATTTTGTCTTTTGATTTTAATCCATCTAACATTTTCTGAATATCCTGCTTAAGCATAAATTCAATTTGATTGAGATAATGTTCTTCCCAAAATTCAATTTCTTTTTGTTCTTTGGTAAACTTCATTATTACCTCAAGTTTATTACTTTAAATAAAGTTTATGTTCATGAATATATGTTTTCACTTTTTCTGGAACCAGAAAATCTATCGGCATATTCTTTTTCACTCTGTCACGAATATCAGTTGATGAAATTTCTATTGTGGGTGTATCAAGAATAATTGCTTTCTCAAAGTATTTATTTTTTGTTTCTGGTTCTTTATCAATTGTTCTTTTCATTACAATAAGCTTAACTAAATCAAGAATTTCATCAGGTCTATGCCATTTATCAAATACAATTAAATTATCATAACCAATAATTAATTCAATGTAATTGTAAGTTTTTCTTAATTCCAAAATAGTATCGTAAGTATAAGAAATATTTCCTTTTCTAATTTCATAATCATTTAATTCAAAATAGGGAATCTTTTCGATAGCAAGTTTTAGCATATTTAATCTGTGAACAGGATTAGAAATATTCTGATTTGTTTTATGAGGTGAAATGTAGCAGGGGATAAAAATAATTTTATCAAGCTTTCTTTTTTCTAAAACATATTGAGTTGTTATTAAATGTCCATAATGAATTGGGTCAAATGTACCGCCAAAGATTCCAATTTTTTGATTCATATTAATTTGAATTGTTGTTATTCAATAGTTCTTTTATTAAACGGCGTTTATTTTCAATTTCATTTTCGTAATAAATTTTTTTTGTGCCTTTTGAATTTTTCATATGCATTTTATTAAATGCAAGGGCAACAGCTGTCTTTAAATATTTTTTTCTAATTTTTTCATCTATCAGATTATTTTGAAATCTCGATTTAGAAGTAATTAAGTTAATATGTTCTGCTGGAATAATATTTAATTGGCTTTCTTCCAATAACTCATTTGTTATTAAAACTTTTTCTTTTCGTAGAGAATAACTAAATAAAATCATAAAAAAAATAATTAAGAATGTCATAAATATAAAACCGTATAAAAAAGTTTCACTGTTGCTTACAGATAAATTCCATATAAAATGAATGAAGATTGAAATTACAATTGCCATGATCATAAAAATAATTTTTTTAATGATTGTAAAAAATTTTGTGAATCCTAAAACAGCACCAAATGTTGCAGTTGATATGCAATGCATAATTGCAGATGACAGTGACCTTAGAATTACAAGAGCAACTAACAAATCTAATGTGGTTCCATATGTTAAGAAGTAAATAAAATTTTCAGTCATACCAAATCCAAGTCCAATTGCACCACCATAGACAAGTCCATCAGTAATGTTATCAAACTTTTTTGAGTTGACACTAAAAAGAAGAAATAATGCTTTTGAAATTTCTTCTGAGATGGGGGCTGCTATTAAACTTGAAATAAGTTTATCAGGTAAACTTGAAAGAAAAAGACAAGTAAAAAAACTTATTGATTTTATTATAAAAACATTTCCTAATATTCCTAAAACAACAGCTCCAAAAGCACCCCACAAAAAATGAACTACAACAAACAATAATGGTTCTCTTTCATATTTATCCATGAACCAAAGAATTAACATGTATAATGTCATTGGAATAATTGATGCGAAAAATGAAAAACCTAAAAACATTTTTATTCCATTTTAAATAAAAAAATAAAATTCATAACTTTCGTTCGGCAAAAAACGAAAACAACATTTCTTGATTATATAAATCATCATAACTATATTTTGAACCAATTTTTTGCTCTTTGTTAAAATGATAATAAAATATACAAATTTTTCAGACGGCATACATCAGATTAATTTTATTGAGCCTGTAGAATCACTGGGTTTAGAAGAATCTTTTTATGGAAATGTTATAGTTAATTGCAGAATGGATAAGTCTGCACATCAAATAGTAATTGATTTTGATGTAGAAGCAAATTCTCATTTAATTTGCGACAGATGCAATTCTGAATATAATGCAAAGTTGACAAATCATTTTCAGCTTAGTTATTTATTTGTTAAAGATGCAGTTCGACTGGAAGATTATGATGTTAAATATTTATCTCCTGATGAAGACAAAATTAATATTGACCAGGATGTTTTTGATTATGTAGAACTTGCAATACCGATGAAAAAATTATGCAAAGAAGATTGTAAAGGATTGTGTCCAAAATGCGGAACTAATTTAAATGAATCACAATGCGATTGTCATTTACATACACAAAATGATATTTGGGAACCATTAAAAAAATTGAAATTCTAAAACTAAAAAAGGGTTAAACGATGCCTAATCCAAAACGAAAGATGTCCAAGAGCAGAAGAGATAAGCGAAGAACACACTATAAAGCAACAGTTCCTACCCTAAGTCGCTGTTCTAACTGCGGAGAATTAAAGCTGAGTCATAGAGCATGTCCAAACTGCGGGTATTATGCCGGCAGGTCTATGTTCGTCCCAGAATCATAACATTAAAAAATTAAATGACAGAAAATCAGTCAAACATCAAGTGTAGAATTGCAGTTGATGCTATGGGGGGCGATTACGCCCCTTTGAATGTTTTACTGGGTGCTCTTCAAGCTCAAAGTGAATCTTCTGACTTTGAACTAATTCTTGTTGGCAACAAAGAAAAAATTCTTGAAGTTGCAAGACAGCATAATATAAACTTCGATGAAAATCTAATTCATCACGCTCCTGATGTAATTGGGATGGATGAGGTTCCCGTTGTAGCAATTAAATCCAAACCAGATTCATCAATTGTTATTGGTGCTAAATTAGTGAAAGAAAAAAAAGCCGATGCATTTGTTAGTGCTGGCAATACTGGAGCTATGATGGCCGTTTCTACCTTAATTATGGGAAGAATCAAAGGTGTAAGCAGACCAACCATTGGAGCTACTTTCCCAACTGAAAAAGATAAATATTGTATTGTCTTTGATGCTGGTTCAAGTGTCGATAGCAAACCCCAACATCTTTATGAATATGCAGTCCTCGGCTCTATATTTGCAAAAGAAATTTATGGAATCGAAAATCCTTCCGTAGGAATTTTAAGTGTAGGCGAAGAAGAATCAAAAGGGAATGAACTTGTTTTTTCTACATACAAATTATTAAAAGAATCTAATCTTAATTTTTATGGAAATGTTGAAGGAAGAGATATTTTGAAAGGCACAGTTGATATTGTGGTTTGCGATGGCTTTGTTGGAAATATAATTCTGAAATTTGGTGAAAGTGTTCTGTCTTTACTTAAAACAAAAATTAAAAAGTATGCAAAAGGAGGAATAATTAATAAACTCAAAGCATTGATTGTGAAAAATGTTTTGAAAGTTGCATTAAAAGATATGGATTATCAAACATATGGCGGAGTTCCGCTGCTTGGAGTAAATGGAATTAGTATAATAGGTCATGGCTCAAGCAGCCCACTTGCCATCAAAAATATGATTCTTAGAGCAAAAGAAATGTATGAAAAAAAATTAATTCAAAAATTCGAGGAGGCTCTTTCTAAAAATGCAATCATCCAGAAAACCAATTAATGCAACCATTACAGCTGTTGGAATGTATGTTCCAGAAAAAGTATTAGACAATAAATATTTTGAATCAATAGTCGATACAAGCGATGAATGGATTACAACTCGAACTGGTATTAAAGAAAGAAGAATTTTAGAAAAAGGCGGCACAAGCGATATGGCTGTGGAAGCTATAAAAGATTTAATGAACAATTTCAAAATAAAACCAGAAGAAATTGATTTAATCATTGTTGCAACAATTACTCCTGATATGTTTTTTCCTTCCACTGCTTGTTTAATTCAGGAAAAAATTGGAGCTAAAAATGCTTGGGGCTTCGATTTGTCTGCAGCATGCTCTGGATTTTTATTTGCACTACAAACCGCAGCAAGTTTTATAGAAAGTGGAAGATATAAAAAAGTTTTAGTTGTTGGTGCCGATAAAATGAGTAGCATAACAGATTATACCGACAGAAATAACTGCATTTTATTTGGCGATGCTGCTTCAGCTGTTTTAGTTGAACCAACTGAAGATTTAACTTTCGGAATCAAAGATTCATTGTTATACTGTGATGGTTCAGGTAAAGACAGCTTATACATGAAAGCTGGTGGTAGTCTTTATCCTGCATCCCACGAAACTGTAGATAATAAATGGCATTATATTTATCAGGATGGCAAAACTGTATTTAAAGCAGCAGTTAAAGGAATGGCAGATGTTTCTTATGAAATTATGAAAAGAAATAATTTAACAGCTGATGATGTAGCTTATCTTGTCCCTCATCAAGCAAATATGAGAATAATTGATGCTACTGCAGAAAGAATGGGGATATCAAGAGACAAAGTGATGATTAATATAGACCGCTATGGAAATACAACTGCTGCAACAATCCCATTATGTCTTACAGAATATTATAAAACCGGCAAATTGAAAAAAGGGGATAATTTAATTCTTGCAGCATTTGGTGCCGGTTATACCTGGGGTGCAATTTATTTAACATGGAGTTTGGATTAATGGGAAAAAAAGCTTTTGTATTCCCCGGTCAGGGTTCTCAATATGTAGGAATGGCTAAAGATTTATTTGAGAACTCAATAGAAGCTAAAGAAATGATTCTTACTGCTGAAGAAGCAACCGGACTTCCTTTATCTCAAATTATGTTTTATGGACCTGAAGAAACTTTAAAACAAACTGACAT
This sequence comes from Rosettibacter sp. KY25, assembly GCF_057554405.1. Classification (NCBI taxonomy): domain Bacteria; kingdom Pseudomonadati; phylum Ignavibacteriota; class Ignavibacteria; order Ignavibacteriales; family Melioribacteraceae; genus Rosettibacter; species Rosettibacter sp. KY25. Next base: position 104,107 of record NZ_BAAJAO010000002.1, read on the forward strand.
TACTCAACTATCTATATTTTTGCACAGTGCTGTATTGGTAAGTATTATTAGAACAATGCAGCCAGATATGGTTGCAGGACATTCACTTGGTGAATATTCTGCTTTGCTTGCAGCAAATTCAATTCAATTTTATGATGCAGTAAAATTGGTTCACGCACGCGGCACAGCAATGGCTCAAGCTGGTGTTGAAGAAAAAGGAACTATGGCTGCAATAATTGGCTTATCCGAAGAAAAACTTTTAGAAATTTGTAATCAGGCATCAGCTGATGGCATAGTTCAATGTGCAAATTTTAATTCACCTGGACAAATTGTAATTTCTGGTTCAATCAATGGTGTTAAAAAAGCAATGGAACTGGCAAAGGATTCCGGAGCTAAACTTGTTAAAGAACTTGTAGTAAGCGGTGCTTTTCATTCAGAATTGATGAAAAGTGCACAAATCAAATTTGGCAACTCCCTCAATTCAACAAACTTTTATGATGCAAAAATTCCTGTTTATGCAAATGTAACTGCCCGCCCGGTTCAAAACAAAGATGAAATAAAAAAATTGTTATTCGAGCAAATTATTAATCCAGTAAGGTGGGAAGATACTATTGTAAATATGATTAATGATGGAGCTGATGAATTTTATGAAATCGGACCAGGAAAAGTTTTACAAGGATTAATCAAAAGAATTAACCCAGATGTAAAAATTTTTGGGATTGATAAGTATACAGAGGTTGAAAGGTATCTTTGATGGAAAATAAATTTGAAAAGAAAATTAATGGTCTTTATATCGACCCGTTAATTTTTACGCACAAATTTGTAAAAGGATGTGATGTTTGCATTTGTTCTGGCGAATGCTGTTACTATGGCGTTTACACTGATAAAAAAGAATATGAAAGAATTCTCGAAATAAAAGATATAATTATTGCTGAAATGGATGATTCTCAATGTAAAGATTCAGATAAATGGTTTGAAGAACCAGAACAGGATAGCGATTTTGAATCAGGTATTGCCATTGGAACTCAAGTTTATAATGGTAAATGTGTATTTCTTGATAAACAAGGATTTTGCACACTTCAAAAAATTGCTCTAAAAAATGGCGAATACAAGTGGAAATATAAACCTTTGTATTGTATATTATTTCCATTAGTAATTTATGAAGGTGTGCTTACAATAGATGACGACCATCTTGGAAGAATGCATTATTGTAATAAAATTCAAAATCAGGTTTCTACAGTTTTTGATGCATGTAAAAATGAATTAATCCATTTATTAGGCGAAAAAGGTTACGAAGAACTTCTTGAATATCGTAATCAATATTTTTCTCAAATAAAAGAAGGAATAAAAAATGAGATTATTAAATAAAAAAGCTATTGTAACCGGGGGCTCAAGAGGAATTGGCAGAGCCATAGTTGAACAATTAGCAAAAGAAGGCTGCAGCGTTATTTTTACTTATTACGCACCAACAGAAGAGCTACTAAAAATTGAAACCGAAAATGCAAAAAAAGTTGAAACAGAATTAAACAGTGACAAAGTGAAAGTTTTTGGTTATGTTGCAGATGCATCATCATTTAATGCTGCACAGGAAACAGTTAATTTTGCTTTGGAAAAATTGGGCGGCATTGATATTTTAGTTAATAATGTTGGAATAACTAAGGATAATTTGCTGCTTAGAATGAGCGAAGAAGATTTTGACCTCGTCCTTAACATAAATTTAAAAAGTGTTTTTAATTATACTAAAGCTGTTATTAAAAATATGATTTCACAAAAGTATGGTAAAATTGTAAATATTAGTTCTGTTGTTGGAATAATTGGAAATGCAGGTCAAGCAAATTATGTAGCTTCGAAAGCTGGAATAATTGGACTAACAAAATCTAATGCTAAAGAATTTGCATCAAGAAATATAAATGTTAATGCTGTTGCCCCTGGGTTTATTGAAACTGATATGACAAGTAAATTAACAGAACAACAAAAAGAATCTTACATGAATTTGGTACCTTTGAGAAGATTTGGCAAACCTGAAGATGTAGCTAAAGTTGTTGCATTTTTATGCAGTGACGATGCAAATTATATTACTGGACAGGTAATTCCTGTTGATGGCGGAATGGTTATGTGAAATTTTTTACTTGAATAAATCTAACTAACATTATTTAACAAACATAAAAGGAGATCTAAATGGATATCGAAGCAAAAGTAAAAGAAATTATTATGGATAAACTCGGTGTTGAAGAATCTCAAATAACACCGGAGGCATCCTTTACAAAAGACCTTGGTGCAGATTCTCTTGATATTGTTGAATTAGTTATGGGTTTCGAATCTGCATTTGAAATTTCAATTCCAGATGAAGATGCCGAAAAAATTTCTACTGTTGGTGATGCTATAAAATATTTAAAGGAAAAAGTTAGCTGATTTTTATACGAGGCTGTCAATAAATTTTTATCGTTATCTATAATTTTTTTTGGCAGCCTCTCTCTGTCTTTAAAATTCCATAACAAAAAGAGCGGAATATGAATAAAAGAAGAGTAGTAATTACCGGCTTGGGCGCAGTGACGCCTATAGGAAATAACATTCAAGAATTATGGGAAGGATTAATTACTGGTCGTAATGGTGCTGGTAAAATAACAAAATTTGATGCCTCAATTTTTGCTACTCAATTTGCTTGCGAAGTGAAAAATTTTGATCCATCTGTTTACATAGATAAAAAAGAATTAAAAAGAATGGACATCTATTCACACTTTGCACTTGCATCGGCAGCAATGGCTCTTGAAGATTCTAAACTTGATTTATCCAAAATCGACCTTAACATGGCAGGTGTTGTTTTTGGAAGTGGTATTGGAGGAATTTTAACTTTCGAAGAACAACACAATTTATTCTTGCAAGGCGGTCCCAAAAAAGTAAGTCCATTCTTTGTTCCTATGATGATTCCTGATATTGCTGCAGGACATATTTCAATCAGATATGGATTAAAAGGACCTAACTATGCTACTGTTTCTGCATGTGCAACTTCATCTCATGCAATTGCAGATGCATTTATTCTTATCCAAAGAGGTTCTGCAGATATAATGTTTTGCGGTGGTTCTGAAGCTCCAATCACACAAATGTCAATTGCCGGCTTTAATGCTGCTCGTGCTCTTTCCACATGGAACGATAGATATCTTGAAGCATCCAGACCATTTGATAAAGACAGAAATGGTTTTGTAATGGGTGAAGGCGGAGGTGTTTTAATTCTGGAAGAATTAGAACATGCTCTTAAGAGAGGCGCAAAAATTTATGCAGAAATTGTCGGTGTAGGTTTAACTGCTGATGCATATCATATCACTGCTCCAGCTCCAGAAGGTGAAGGTGCTGTTCGCTCAATGAAAGAAGCTTTACGCGATGCAAATGTTCAGCCAGAAGTAGTTGATTATATCAATGCTCATGGAACATCAACTGAATTAAATGATGTTAACGAAACTAAAGCTATCAAAAAAGTTTTTGGTGAACATGCATATAAACTTGCCGTAAGTTCTACAAAATCAATGACAGGTCATCTGCTTGGTGCTGCCGGGGCTGTAGAAGCTATCATTACTGTTCTTTCAATAGTCAACAGCACAATTCCACCAACAATTAATTTAGATGAACCTGATCCGGAATGCGACTTAAATTATACCCCCAAAATTGCAGTCAAAAAAGAAATTAAATATGCATTGAGTAATACATTTGGTTTTGGCGGTCACAATGCATCTATTTTATTCAAAAAATTTGAAGAATAATTTTACTATTAAATGTGTTAAAGAAACTTTTTAAGAATAACGATTACATTAAAATATTGTTCAAACATTTTATTGATAAAAAATCTCTTGAATCACTGCTCGGATTCAAGATTAAACATAAAAATATTTACTTAAAAGCATTAACTCACACATCATTTCTCGAATTACATCCAGAATTAGGAAAATCAAATGAACGACTGGAATTTTTAGGCGATTCTGTCTTAAATCTTGTTGTTGCAAAATATCTTTTTGATAATTACGGCGATGAAGGAGAAGGATTTTTAACTAAAGCAAGAGCATCTCTTGTTAATCGAAACAGACTGTGTGAAGTTTCAGAAAAAATTGGTTTAAAAAATTTTATTTTATACAATGAAAAATATATTGGCGAAAGTGAAGAAGGTTTTAAAACAATTCTTGCAGATGCACTTGAAGCTCTGATTGGAGCTGTCTTTATAGATAAAGGCTTTAAAGCTGCAAATAAATTTATTTTGAAAAATATAATTAATCCCTACGAAAGGAATCATGAATATTTAATTGATACTAACTACAAAGGACAACTGCTTGAATACACACATGCTAATAAATTAGATACACCCAAATATGTAGTAATCAGCGAAGAAGGACCTGAACACAAAAAAGAATTTACAGTTGATGTTTACATTGGTTCTGAAAAATTTGGAACTGGAAAAGGAAAAAATAAAAAGACTGCTGAACAAAATGCATCAAAAATTGCTCTATCCAAATTAACTCGTCTGTTTAACAATTCTTAATTTGATTTTCAAAACATCATCAATTAATTACTTTGAAAATATTTTTAATTAATCTTAACTAATAATTCCACTTTCCTAAATTATCTTGAATTCATTCTAATTAGCTATATTTACCATATTGAATATTTAAAAAAGGTTTGTTTATGAAAAATATTTCTTTTTATGACAAATTCGTCGATAGACACATTGGTCCAAGCGACGAAGACATTCAAAAAATGTGTGAGATAATTGGGGTTGGTTCTCTTGATGAATTAATTGATAAAACAGTGCCTGCCTCAATTCGATTAAATCAAAAATTACAACTTGATGAACCATTAACAGAGTATCAATTAATTGTTCGGTTAAAAGAAATTGCATCCAAAAACAAAATTTTCAAAAACTATATTGGATTGGGTTATTACCCAACAATTACACCTGCTGTAATTAAAAGAAATATACTTGAAAACCCAGGTTGGTATACTCAGTACACTCCATATCAAGCAGAAATATCGCAGGGAAGGTTAGAGGCATTGCTAAATTTTCAAACAATGATTATTGATTTAACAAAAATGGAAATTGCAAATGCATCGCTTCTTGATGAAGGAACTGCAGCAGCCGAAGCAATGTCGATGCTTTTTAATTCAAGAAAAACAAATAAAAAAAATTCTAATGTGTTCTTTGTATCGGATGAAGTTTTTCCACAAACAATTGATGTTCTCAAAACTCGCAGTGAGCCCTTAGGCATTAAATTGAGAATAGGAAAACTAAATGAAATTGAATTAACTGATGATATCTTTGGAATTCTTGTTCAATATCCAACTGCTGATGGAGAAGTTTATGATTACTCAAAACTTTTTGAAGAAGCAGAATCAAAAGGAATTTATAAAGCTGTAGCTGCGGATTTATTGAGTCTTGCTCTGCTTACTCCCCCAGGAGAATTTGGTGCTGATGTCGTTGTTGGTTCTACACAAAGATTTGGTGTGCCAATGGGTTTCGGAGGACCTCATGCTGCCTATTTTGCTGCTAAAGAAGAATTTAAAAGACAAATACCTGGAAGAATTATTGGTGTATCAATCGATTCGCATGGTAAACCTGCATTAAGAATGGCTCTTCAAACAAGAGAACAACATATCAAAAGAGAACATGCAACAAGCAATATTTGTACTGCTCAAGTTTTGCTTGCAATTATGGCTGGAATGTTTGCTGTTTATCATGGTCCAAAAGGAATAAAAGCAATTGCTGAAAGAATTCATAAATTGACTTCTATTCTCGATAATGCTCTTTTGAAATTAGGAATTAATCAGGTCAACAAAAATTATTTTGATACTCTTAAAATTATTTTAACAACAAATGAAGAATTAGAAAAAGTAAGAACCCTCGCATTAGAAAATAAAATTAACTTTAGATACATCAATCCTGTAACAATTGGAATCTCTTTGAGTGAAGTTGATACACTTGAAGATGTTAAACAAATTCTCAAAATCTTTTCTGAAGCATTAAACAAAAAATATGATGATAACTTTCTTGATTTAGAATTTTATAAAGAATTCCCTGAACCATTGAAAAGAAAAAGTGATTACCTATCGCATCCTGTATTTAATTCCTATTATTCAGAAACCGAAATGATGCGCTATATTAAAAATCTTGAAAGAAAAGATTTATCATTAACAACATCAATGATATCGCTCGGTTCATGCACAATGAAATTAAATGCTGCTTCAGAATTATTTGCAATTTCATGGGATGAATTTGCAAACATTCATCCATTTGCACCTTTAGACCAAGCAGAAGGATATTTACAAATATTTAAAGAACTCGAAGACGATTTGAAAAAAATTACAGGGTTTGATGCTGTATCACTTCAACCTAATTCAGGTGCACAAGGTGAATTTACAGGTTTAATGGTAATTAGAGCATATCATCATAGTCGAGGAGATTTCAATAGAAATATTGTTCTTATTCCTTCATCTGCACATGGAACAAATCCTGCAAGTGCTGTTATGGCAGGAAATAAAGTTGTTGTTGTAAAATGTGATGAAAATGGAAATATTGATGTTAATGATTTAAAACAAAAAGCAGAACAATATAAAGAAAATTTATCCGCATTAATGGTAACTTATCCTTCAACTCATGGTGTGTTTGAAGAAGAGATTAGAAAAATATGTGATATAATTCATGAGAATGGTGGACTTGTTTATATGGATGGCGCAAATTTAAATGCACAAGTTGGATTAACTAATCCTGCATATATTGGTGCAGATGTTTGTCACCTTAATCTTCACAAAACTTTTGCAATACCTCATGGAGGCGGAGGACCTGGAGCTGGACCTATAGCAGTTGCAAAACATTTATCACCATTTCTACCTGGTCATCCGTTAGTAAAAGTTGGCGGAGAAAAATCAATCACAGCTGTTGCTTCAGCTCCATGGGGCAGTGCAAGTATTCTTTTAATCTCTTATGCTTATATTAAAATGATGGGCGCTGAAGGACTTACAAAAGCAACCAAAGTTGCTATCCTAAATGCTAATTACATTAAAGCAAAATTGAAAGATTTTTATCATGCTCTTTATACTGGGAAGAATGGTTTTGTTGCTCATGAATTAATTTTTGATACAAGAAAATTTAAGCAAACTGCAAATATAGATGTTGATGATATTGCAAAACGACTAATGGATTATGGTTATCATGCTCCAACTGTTTCTTTTCCTGTGCCAGGAACTTTAATGGTTGAACCAACTGAAAGTGAATCATTAAAAGAACTTGATAGATTTTGTGATGTTTTGATTTCGATTAGAAAAGAAATTGAAGAAATTGAAAAAGGTATTTGTGATAAAAATGATAATGTTCTTAAAAATGCTCCTCATACTGCAGAAGATGTTGTAAGCGATAATTGGAATCATTCATATTCAAGAATGAAAGCAGCTTTTCCGGCTAATTATTTGATTGGTAATAAGTTCTGGACTTCAGTTGGAAGAATTAATAATGCTTATGGCGATAGAAATTTAGTATGCAGCTGCATCCCAATAAGTGAATATGAAAAAAACGTAGCTTGATTAATGAATAAAGAACTAATCGAAATTTGCAAACTTCTAAAAAAATCAAAAAGGATTGCGGTGATTGGAATATCCCGCAATCCTGATAAAATCAGCAGAATTATTGCTGAGTTCCTTATAGACAAAGGTTATGAAGTTTTTGGTGTCAATCCAAATTTTAGTAATGCTGATGGAATAAAAGTTTATCCACGATTAATTGACATACCTTATGATATTGATATTGTAAATGTATTCCGAAAATCTCAGGATATTCCTGAAATAATTCCTGATGTAATTAAAAAGAATCCTGGAGCACTATGGCTTCAACAAGGAATTCAAAACGATAATGCTGTTAAACCTGTAATTGAAAATGGAATTTTTACTGTGCAGGATAAATGCATAATGGTTTATTATAACTTATGTAAAAATTCTAATTTATTATGAAGTATTCATAACTTATGGAAAAAAATCTTAGTAATTCAACGAATCAATATTTATCTGATAAGGAACTTTATTATTCTTCTTATTTAACTGATAACGAAATTTTTATTGAAGGGGAAGAACTTCATCATATCAAAAATGTAATGAGACACAAAATTGGCGATGAAATTTATATTACTGATGGATGCGGCAATATTTTTAGATGTAGAATTGATAACATCTCAAAGAATACATCTAAATGTTTAATTATCGAGAAATTTATATATGATAATAAATTTTCAAATTTTGTATTCTGCATACCTCGATTAAAAAATAACGAACGCCTTGAATTTGCTATTGAAAAATGTGTTGAACTTGGTATAACAAATTTTTTATTCTTTGAATCAGAAAGAACAATTGCCAGAGGTTTTAAGAAAGAAAGGATTAAAAAATTATTGTTATCTTCAATGAAGCAATCACTTCAGGGATGGCTCCCAAAAGCAGATTTTATTGATAACATAATTGAAATAAACAAATATGAAGGGAACAAAATTTTTTTTGAACAAAAGTCAGAAAGATTTTTTAGAGATTTTTTGTTAGATAAAAAAAATATAGAGGATAAGAACAAGTTCTATTTTATTTTTGGTCCTGAAGGAGGTTTTTCAGAAAATGAAATTTCTAAAATTAATTCTCCAGTTTTATTACGAATTACACCAAACAGATTAAGAAGTGAAACTGCAATTATAACGGCAGCATCACTTTTATCTACATTAATTCAATAGTTTTTTTAACAAGCTTCTCAAATTTAATTTTTACTTTTTCAGCTGTATCAATTACTTCCTGATGCGAAAGTTTATTTGGAGATAATCCAGCAGCATAATTTGTTATGCATGAAATTGCAGCTACTTTCATTTTCATAAATTGAGCATAAAAAGCTTCGTGAACTGTTGACATACCAACTGCATCTCCACCAAATTTTGAAATCATTCTAATTTCAGAGGGAGTTTCATAACTTGGTCCTTTTGTGTACCAGTAAGTGCCTTCTCTTAAAATTATTTTTTCTTCAAGTGCAGCTTTGACGATAAGATTATTCAATTCTTCAGAAGGAAAATCAATCATTGAATTTCTCAACTCAAGTGAAGTTAAACCAATTAGATTAGTAATTTCTTTTTTAATATTTAATGCAATAAATGAACGAATTAGCATCAAATCGCCGGGAACAAAATTTGGGTTGACGCCTCCGGCAGCATTTGTCAATAAAATTTTTTTACAATTAAGTTTAGCAGCAAGATGAACCGGCAGAACACAATCGGAAATTTTATATCCCTCATAAAAATGAATTCTGCCTTGAACTATAAATAATTTCTTGTTTGCATACTTTGAGAAATGGAGGTAACCATTATGTCCTTCAACAGTTGATAGGGGATAAGATGGTAAATTCGAAGTTGAAATTGATTTTACAGTTTCAACTTTATTTGCAAAGTCACCTAAACCACTGCCTAATATTATGCAAATATCCGGTTCAAAAGGAATTTCATCTTTTATAGATTCAATAATATTTCTGTATTTATCATTAATGTTAATCATTAATAAAGAATTCCTGCAAGAGTTGCTGTCATTAAATTAGCTAAAGTTCCTCCAATAACAGCTCGAATTCCTAATTTAGCTAAATCACTTCTTCTATTTGGTGCCAAAGGTGAAATGCCTCCAATTTGAATTGCAATCGAACTGAAATTTGCAAAACCACATAAAGCATAAGTAGCCATTAAAATTGCTTTGTCGTTAATTAAAGTTTTTGCTTCAATCAATTTGCTCATATCGAGATAAGCTACAAATTCATTAAGAACAATTTTAGTTCCTATTAAACTTCCAAAATAATAAGCACTATCCCATGGAACACCAATTCCAAAAGCAAGAAATTGAAGGATTGAACCAAAAATTAATTGAAGACTTAACGGGCTTCCAAATTTTGAAATTAAAAACTGATTAATACCAATTGTATTTCCGAACCATCCAAGAAAATAATTAATCAATGCAATAAGAGCGATAAAAGCAATTAACATTGCTGCAACATTTAGAGCTAATGTTAAACCATCGGATGCACCAGCAGCAGCTGCTTCAATAATATTCGAAGCATTTTTTTCTACTTTTACTTTTACTGTTCCTTTTGTTTCAGGTTCTTCAACTTCAGGAAACATTATCTTTGAAATCAATAATGCAGCTGGAGCTGCCATCACACTTGCGCCAAGAAGATGAGTTGCAAAAATTAATTGTGCTTCCTGCAAAGGAATATTATGAGCTAAAGAAAAAGCTGAACCAAGCATTTGAATGTAAGCAGCCATAACTCCACCAGCAATCGTAGCCATACCACCAACCATAATTGTCAATAATTCACTTTGTGTCATCCCTTTCAAATATGGTTTTATCATTAATGGAGCTTCGGTTTGTCCAACAAAAATATTTGCAGTGCAGGAGAGAGATTCAGCACCACTTGTACCCATCAATCTTGCCATCAACCATGCCATAGCCTGTACAACCTTTTGCATAATTCCAAGATAATAAAGAACCGACATTAAACTTGCAAAGAAAACTATTGTTGGAAGAACTTGAAATGCAAAAAACACACCCAAACTTCCTTCGTTACCTGGACCTAAACCTAAATTTCCAAAAACAAATTTTGCCCCTTCAGTTGTGAAATTCAGAATTAAAACAAAGAAACTGCTGATAAATCTAAAAAAATCCTTAGGCCAGCCTAATGGTTCAAAAATTTTTCTTAAATCATCTCCTTTAAGAATTAGAATGGCAAAAGTAATTTGAATTATTAATCCGCTGGAAACAAGCCGCCAGTTAATTTTTCTTTTGTTATTGGAAATTAAAAATGCTATTCCAATTATAAGAGCTAATCCAATAATTCCACGAATTAATGAAATAATATTCATAAAGTTTCTCGAATTTATTCAGGAATGTAATGACATTTTCGACATCGTGCTTCATAACTTTCCGCAGCTCCAACTAAAACTCTTTCTGATGAAGAAATTTTTCTTTGAGTTTTATCAGCTGGATTTCCACATACTACACAGATTGCCAAAGTTTTTGTGATATATTCAGCTACGGCTAATAATTGAGGTATGGGTTCAAAAGGTTTGCCGGTATAATCCTGGTCTAATCCTGCAACAATAACTCTTTTGCCTTCATTTGCTAATTGGTTGCAAACATCTACCAAATCTAAATCAAAAAATTGTGCTTCGTCTATTCCAATTACCTGAGCATCTTCTGAATACTGTAAAATTTCTTTAGCTGATTCAACAAGAATTGAAGGCATCGATTGCTCGCTGTGTGATACAATTTCACTCTTTGAATATCGAATATCAATTTTCGGTTTGAATATTTTTACTTTTTGTTTTGCAATTTCTGCTCTTCGAAGTCTTCGGATTAATTCTTCAGTTTTACCACTAAACATACATCCTGCTATAACTTCAATCCATCCAGTATTCTTAGGCATTAAATGAGGTGAATGTTCAATCATTTTAAAAATTCTCCACTAAATGAAAATGGAATTAGTTCATTCAATATGAAAGTTTTTAATTCTCCTTTTTGATTGACTAAAATTACTTTTAAGTCTTTCCCGCATAAATCCAAAAGAACCTGACGACATGCACCACATGGGGGACAAAAATCTTCAGCATCACTTGCAATTGCAATTGAATCAAATTTTCTTTCACCATCAAGAATAGCTTGAAATACTGCAGTTCTTTCTGCGCATATTGTTAAGCTGTAAGATGAAGTTTCTATGTTTGCACCAAGATAAATTTTTCCAGATTCTGTTAGAAGTGCGGCACCAACATGAAAATTTGAATATGTGGGTAATCCTTTGGATTTTGCTTCTATTGCCTTTTGGGCAAGTTCTTCAGGAGTTATCATTCTTTCCTTAATTTTTATTTCAAAAATAAGTGATATACATTAGAAAAAAAATTTAAAAAATTTTACTGCATGTAAATTGGGTCGCCTAAATATTTTTTCGAACCCCATTCGAAATTTATGGACTTTTCTTCTTTTCTAAATTCACACTTTTTGAAATCACAAAATTTACATACTTCATCTTTGCAGTAATCCATATGAATTCTTACACTGACTAATGGAAATTTAGACTGCAATAAATCTTCCACAAATTCTTCTTCATGATGTGATTCTTTAATTGTAAAATAAAAGGGAAGTATTAAATGAAAATCAACAAAAATTATTTCACCAGATTTCCAGAAACGAAGATGATGAATATCTATCCAATATTCACGTTTGTTTTGTGTAAGCAAATTTGAAATTGTATTCAAAATTTCTAAATCGGTTTTGTTCATTAAACCGCCGAATGATTCTCTAATTAATTTGTAACCTGTAAATAAAATATTTAGTGCAACTGTAATTGCTATTAGTGGATCAAGGATAAAATAATTTGTTATCAAAACTAAAATCAATCCTGCAACAACTCCAAGACTTGTATATGAATCAGTTAAAACATGTTTACCATCAGCAATAAGTGTTAATGAATTTGTTGATTTACCTTTTTTTATTAAATAAAAACCAAGCAATAAATTTATAATTCCAGCAGCTGCAATAATCGATGTTCCAATATCAAGTTGTTCTGGTAAAATGCCAGTTAAAATATTTTTAATGGAATTATAAATAATTGCAAAAGCAGCAATGATAATTAATAAGCCTTCCAATCCAGCAGAAAAATATTCAATCTTTCCATAACCAAAAAGATGAGTTTCGTCTGCTGGTTTTGAACTTAAATAAATACTGTAAAGTGCAAATCCTGTAGCTGCAATATGAACTACAGATTCAGCTGCATCAGAATAAATTGCTGTGGAATTTGTAATCAGGTAAGCAATGCTTTTTGAAATAAACATTGCAAGACCTACAATTAAAGATAACCATGCAGCTTTTTTCTTATCAGTAATATTATTTTGTTCAAATTTCTGCATAATAATTTTCTTTTATTTTTCAAAGTTACAATTTTCAAAACAATTCTAACAAAGAATTAAAAGAGCTTAATTCCTTATTTTCATTAGAAAAATGTAAAGTGTTTTTCTCACTCATAAGAAATAAACTTAAGAATTCATTTAAAAAATCCGCATTTTTTTAAGAAAATGAGCCGTCGAGGTCTTAATTAACTCTGGCATATATTCTGCAATAATCTTATAACCAAAATTAAAGTGAGTCAGTAATGCATAATCACATCATTCAAAAATATCCTAAAAACGACAGAAGCAATTTGATTGCATTATTGCAGGATATTCAGGAAATCTATGGATATCTTCCTGAAGAAGCGATAAAAGATATTTCAGAACATTTAAATATTCCCGTAAGCAGCGTCTATGGAGTTGCTACATTTTATAATCAATTTAGATTAACACCACTTGGTAAAAATGTAATTAGAGTTTGTCGTGGAACAGCTTGTCATGTTAAAAATTCTGCAAATCTGCTTTTAGCACTTGAAACAGAATTGGGAATCACAGCAGGTAAAACTACAAGAGACAAACTTTTTACTCTTGAAACAGTAGCTTGCATTGGTGCATGCAGCATTGCACCAGTAATTAATATTAATGATGAATATTATGGGAGAGTAACCGTCAAAGAAATCCCAAAAATCATTAACAAATATCGAAGAGAAGCAGCTGTAAAAAGTAAACAAGAACAAACTGAGAGTGTATAATGAAAAGTTTTATAGAAAAATGTTGTGAACAATGCTGGCATAGTGCAGAAACACCATGTGAACAATTTATTGCATGTTGTGTTGATGGTCCACTTTGCCATAAAGATGAAAAATGTCAAGAAAAATTTAAACAACTAAATTCTGTCTTAAAATACTCTGAACATGATATACCTTTGATATTTATTGGAATGGGAACATGTGGACTTGCTTCTGGCGCAGATAAAGTTAAAAAAGCAATTGAAGAGGAACTAAGTAAAAACAATCTCAAGGCTAAAATTATTCCAACAGGATGCATCGGTTATTGTGCTAAAGAGCCAATAGTTGATATTAAATTGCCAGGTAAAGACAGAATTTCTTATTGTGAAATTTTTCCAAAAGATGTTCATGAATTAATTAAAACTACATTAATTGATGGAAATGTTTATAAGAAAAAACTATTGGGCACTTATGGAAAAGGAACTGATTCCATTCCAAATATAAATGAAATCCCATTCTTCAAAAGACAATTAAAAGTTGTTCTCGAAAATTGTGGTATAATTAATCCAACTTCAATTGATGAATATATTTCAGCCGGCGGCTTCAAAGCATTAGATAAATCACTTCGTTTATTAACTCCTGAAACCGTTATTCGAACAGTAAAAGAAAGCGGCTTGAGAGGAAGAGGCGGTGCTGGCTTTTTAACAGGATTAAAATGGGAACTTGCATACAAAAAAGAATCTGATACGAAATATATTATCTGCAATGCAGATGAAGGCGACCCAGGCGCATTTATGGACCGCTCGGTTCTTGAAAGCGACCCATTTAGAGTAATTGAAGGAATGATAATCGGTGCTTATGCAATTGGAGCTTCTTATGGTTATATCTACTGCCGTGCTGAATATCCTCTTGCAATTGAAAGATTACAAAATGCAATTGAAAAATGTAAAGAGTATGGTCTACTTGGAAAAAATATTTTGAATAGTGATTTTGATTTCGAACTAAAAATAAAAAAAGGTGCTGGTGCATTTGTATGCGGCGAAGAAACTGCATTAATTGCTTCCATTGAAGGAAAAAGAGGAATGCCTCGTCCTCGTCCTCCATATCCAGTTGAAGCAGGCTTATGGGGAAAACCAACTGTAATTAACAATGTTGAAACTTTTGCAAATATTCCTCCAATCATTAATCGAGGACAGGAATGGTTTTCTTCAATTGGAACTAAAAGCAGCAAAGGAACAAAAGTATTTGCATTAAGCGGAAAAGTTGTGAATGGCGGTCTTGTAGAAGTTCCAATGGGAATTACATTGAGAGAAGTAGTATTTGAAATTGGCGGCGGAATTCCTAATGATAAAAAATTCAAAGCAATACAAATTGGTGGACCTTCAGGTGGCTGCTTACCTGAATCTGTTTTAGATACAGAAGTTGATTATGAATCATTAAAAGAAGTTGGTGCAATGATGGGCTCAGGTGGATTTGTTGTTATGGACGAAGATACATGTATGGTTGATGTGGCAAAATTTTTCTTAACATTCATTCAAAATGAATCATGTGGAAAATGTGTTCCATGCCGCGAAGGAACAAAAAGAATGCTCGAAATAATTGAAAGAATTCCTGTTCGATATGGGAATAATGGAAATAAAATTGAGCAGTTACAAAGATTTAAAGGAATTATTCATTTGCAAAGATTAGCTGATGTAATTAAAGATACATCACTTTGTGGTCTTGGGCAAAGCGCCCCTAATCCAGTTCTTTCCGGATTAAGATATTTCAGAGAAGAATATGAAGAACATTTATTCGAAAGAAAATGCAAAGCTAAAGTTTGTAAAGAACTTCTCACTTATGAAATTGACCCAGAACTTTGCAATGGTTGCGGCGTATGCTTAAGAAATTGTTCTGCTGATGCAATCATTGGAGAAAAGAAACAACCTCATCAAATCATTCAAATAAAATGTACTAAATGCGGTATGTGTTTTGAATCCTGCCGTTTTGAAGCAGTTAAAGTTTATTAAACTTTTTATGGAGAATAAAATGGTAGAACTAACAATCAATGATATAAAAGTAAAAGCTGAAGAAGGAATGACAATACTCGAAGCAGCTAAATCAGTTGGAATTCACATTCCTACACTTTGTCACATGAAAAATTTATTCCCAACTGGTGCATGCAGAATTTGTGTTGTAGAAGTTGAAGGAATGAGAGGTCTAACGCCAAGCTGTGCTTATCCAGTTATGCAGGGGATGAAAGTTCAAACTAATTCACCACGCGTTCGAGTTGCTCGCAAAACTATTGTTGAATTATTAATTGAAAATCATCCGAAGGATTGTCTTATCTGTGTAAGAAATAAAAATTGTGAACTACAAGATTTGGCTGAAAGATATAATGTTAGAGAACATAGATATGTTGGCGAAAAGAAATCGCATGCTATTGATATTTCAAGTCCATCAATGGAAAGAGACCCAGCTAAATGTATTTTGTGTGGACGATGCGTAAGAACATGCAGCGAAATTCAAAAGATTGGAGCTATCGATTTTACTAATCGCGGATTTAGAAGTAATGTTACAACTCCATTTAACAAGGGCTTAAATGTAAGTGATTGCATCCTTTGTGGTCAGTGCATTCTTGTTTGTCCAACTGCTGCATTGAGAGAAAAAAGTCATGCTAAAGAAGTTGTTGCTGCATTAAACGACAAAAGCAAATTTACAATTGCACAAATAGCTCCCGCTGTTCGTGCTACTTTAGGTGAAGAATACAATTTACCTTTGGGCACTAATGTAACAGGACAAATAATCACTGGATTAAGAAGATTAGGATTCAAAAAAGTATTCGATACAAATTTTGGTGCGGATTTAACAATAATGGAAGAAGCAACTGAATTAATTCATCGAATTACAAGTAACGGCACTTTACCGATGTTCACAAGCTGCTGCCCCGGATGGATAAAATATGCAGAACAAAATTATCCTCATTTATTGAATCATATTTCTACATGCAAATCTCCTCATGAAATGGAAGGTGCAATCTTAAAAACTTATTACGCTAAGAAAATGGGAATTGACCCAAAAGATATTTTTGTTGTTTCCATTATGCCTTGCACCGTTAAAAAATTTGAATCAAACAGACCAGAATTATCTGAACAACATTTGCCAGATGTAGATGCAGTTTTAACAACACGAGAATTGGTTAGATTATTCAAAGTTGCTGGAATTGATTTTAATGATTTACCAGAAGATAACTTTGACAATCCATTAGGAGAATCAACAGGTGCTGCAGCAATTTTTGGAACAAGCGGCGGAGTAATGGAAGCTGCTCTTCGAACAGCTTATTATAAAATTACTGGTGAAGAACTCGAACAGCTCGAATTATCCGATATAAGAGGATTAACCGGCATTAAAGAAAGCTCAATCAATGTTAACGGAATGACTTTTAATATTGCTGTTGTCAACGGAATTGGAAATGTTAAAAAAATTTTAGAAGAAGTAGAAAAAGGAGAATCCAAATATCACTTCATTGAAGTTATGGCTTGTCCAGGAGGTTGTATAAATGGTGGTGGACAACCAATTCATCAAAATCCAGAAAAAGTAAAAAAGCGTGCTCAAGCTCTTTATGAAATTGATGCTAAGATGAAAAACAGACGCTCACATGAAAATGAATCTGTTAAAAAATTATATAAAGAATTCTTAGGTGAACCATGCGGTCATTTATCGCATGAAATTTTGCATACTACTTACATTAACAGAAAAAAGATTTTAGAAGAAGTTTAATAACTGTTCAAGAACTTTATATTATGTCATTAGGAATAGTAACGACAATAGGACAAAAATGCAAAAGATGTTACTCTTGTATAAGAGAATGTCCTGCTCGTGCTATTCGTGTGATAAATGGTCAGGCAGTTGTGATCGAAGAAAGATGCATTACATGTGGTTACTGTGTTAAAGTCTGTTCACAAAATGCTAAACAAGTTTTAAATGATAAAGATATTATTAATCATTACTTGATGAATTATAAAACATATGCAATAGTTGCTCCTTCTTTCCCAGCTTCATTTCCAGATTCGGAAGGAAAATTTATTTCAGCAATAAGAAAACTTGGATTTAATTATGTCGGCGAAGCTGCATTTGGCGCAGACTTAATCAGCGATTATTATATAAAATACTTAGAGAAAACTGATAACAAAACTATCATCAGCAGTCCATGCCCTGCAATTTATAATTGGATAGAAAAATATTTTGTAGAAATTGTTGACAATCTTGCAAATGTGGTTTCGCCAATGATTGCAATGGGAAGATATTTAAAGAAAAATTTTGGCTCAGATATTAAAGTAATTTTTATTGGTCCTTGCATTGCTAAAAAAAGTGAATATCGTGATGAAAATGTTTCTGGAGCAATTGATGCAGTATTGACATTCAAGGAACTCAAAGAATTATTTAATGAAAAAAATATAAATCTCGATGAACTTGAAAACTCAAACTTCGATCCACCATATGCTTACATGGGTAAAGCTTATCCTTTAACAGGCGGTTTATTAAAAACAACAAATAGACATGGTGATATTCTTGAAAAAGAAATAATAATTGTTGAAGGCAAAGATAGAGTTGGAGAAATATTACAGGAAATTGCAGATAAAAAAATTCAATCAAAATTTATTGATATATTATTTTGTGAAGGCTGTATTAATGGTCCTGCTATTGACTCTTCATTAAACTATTATTCAAAAAGAGAAAAGGTAATTTCTTACATTGAAGAAAACATTAACACTTTCGATAAAAGAATCTGGAAGAGCACACTTTATAATAATCGTGATTTAGATTTAAGCAGAAAATTTAAGCCAAGAAACCAAAGAAGACCTGAACCAACAGAAGAACAAATTAAATCAATTCTCGCAAAAACAAATAAATTTAACAAAACTGATGAATTAAATTGCGGCGCTTGTGGATACCCAACATGTCGAGAATATGCAATCGCAATTGCAAAAGGACTTGCAGAAGAAGATATGTGTTTGCCTTATCTTATTGATAAACTTGAAATGGCGAACAAAGAAATAAGAGAAACTCAAGAACAATTGGCTAATGCAGAAAAATTAGCATCAATCGGTCAATTAGCTGCTGGAGTGGCTCATGAAATAAATAATCCGCTTGGCTCTATTATGATTTATGCTTCTTTGTTGAAGAAAAAACTTGAAAAAGCTTTCAATGACCAGCAAAGTTCAGAAGACTTAAAGCTAATTATAGAAGAAGCAAACCGATGCAAAAATATTGTATCGAATCTTTTGAATTTTGCTCGACAAGGAAAATTAAGAATAAGCAAAGTAAATCTTCGTGAATTAGTAAATGACATAATAAGATTGGTAAAAGTTAAACCAGAATTTTCTAGTGTTGTTATAACTGAAAAATATGAAACTGTAGAAACTTTAATTGAAGGAGATTCAGACCAGCTTAAACAAGCTTTGTTGAATATTATAACTAATGCATGCGAAGCTGTTGAATCGAAAAATGATAAACAGGTTTTAATCAATATATCAGAAAATGATAATAAATTAACTATAGAAATTGCCGACAACGGTATTGGTATTCCGCCAGAAAATTTAAATAAAATTTTTACACCATTTTTCACGACAAAAAAAATTGGAAAGGGAACAGGTTTAGGATTAGCTATCACCTATGGAATTATTAAAATGCATAAAGGGGATATAAAAGTTCAAAGCGAAGTAGGAAAAGGAACAAAGTTTTTTATTTCACTACCAAAAACACAAAATTATACGACAGAGAATTAAAAAGGGAAATGCAAAAATGGACACAACAAAAATCAAGAAAATATTAATAGTTGATGATGACATCGATTTACTTGAACAGAACAAAATTATTCTGGAAAACAAAGGTTTTACTGTAATCACTGCAGAAAACAGCGAAGAAGGCTGGAAAAAATTTCAACAGGAAAAACCAGATGTTGCAATAATAGATTTAATAATGGAAGAAATGGATTCTGGTTTTGTGCTTTGTTATAAAATCAAAAAAACTGAACATGGCAAAAAAATTCCAGTCTTCATTCTAACTTCTGCAGCTTATGATACTGGATTTAAATTCAGTGCTTCAACTCCGGAAGAAAAAGAATGGATAAAATGCGATGGCATAATTAATAAACCTGTAGTTGTTGAAGAATTATTAGCCAGAATTGAAAATTTCTATTAACACTTTATGAATGATAAATCTAAAATATTGATAGTAGACGACGAAAAAGGATTACGAATAGGGACTCAGAGATTACTCGAAGAGGAAGGATATGATGTAGTGGCTGTTGAATCCGGTGAAGAAGGCATTCGTGCTGGAACAGAGCAGGATTTTGATATTGCCATTATCGATTTAAAAATGCCAGATTATGATGGACTGGAAGTGTTAAAGAGAATTAAAAATTCTCGCCCAAATACTATTTGTTTTATTGCTACTGCTTTTGCAAGCTATGATACTGCAATTCAATCAACAAGACTTGGAGCTTTTGGCTACATTCCAAAACCTTTTACACCCGAAGAATTTTTATATCAAATAGAACAGGGAATAAAGCAAAGAAAATTAATTTTAGAATCAGAGAGATTAAAAAAAGAAAGAGAAGAAAATCTGCTCGAATTAGCTTCTGAAAAATCAAGACTAAATGCAATTATTAAATCAATTAGCGATGGGGTTCTTGTAATTAACAAAAATGGAGAACTTGCATATTATAATTATGCTGCTTTGAAATTTCTTGATATTCCAGAAATAAAAATTGGTGACAAAATACTTCCTCTTCTCAATAAAAACATTAATGAATTAGTTGAAAAAATTTTTTCTTCTCAAACAATTCTACTGAAAAGTTATACTACTCAAATAGAATTAAAACCAAATAATGAATTAATAGTCGAAGCTGCTGCAACTCCAATCCCGCATCCAGATGGCTCGCTTGCAGGTGTTGTAATAGTATTAAGCAATATTACTGAGTTCAAAAGAATTGAGCTGATTAAATCTCAGTTTGTCTCTATGGTAGCTCATGAGTTAAAAGCTCCTCTAGCAGCAGTTCAAGGTTACTTAAACATTTTAGCTGATGAAAAAATTAATCTGCCAAAAGAAAAAAGACAGGAATACTTAACTCGTTCAATTACAAGATTAAAAAGCTTAAGCGACCTTGTTAATGATTTACTCGATATCTCGAGAATGGAATTAAAAACAAAACATCGTGAAATTGAAGATATTAATATAAATGAAATCATTAAAAACACTTTGCAGCTTTTTGAAATTGAATTAAAGAAAAAAGAAATACATGTAGAAATTAATACACAAGAAAATTTACCTACAATAAAAGCTGATTATAATGAAATCACCAGACTGATTACAAATCTTATCAGTAATGCAATAAAATACAATAAAGATAAAGGCAAAATAATAATAGATGTATCATCGTCAACAAATTATTTACAAATAAAAATCACTGATACTGGTATCGGAATGAAGCCGGATGAAAAATCAAAATTGTTCAACGAATTTTTCAGAGCAAAAAATGAAAAAACTCGCGGTATCAGTGGTACTGGATTAGGCTTGAGTATAGTTAAAAAAATAGTAGACTCATATTACGGTAAAATTGATGTTGATTCCGAATTTGATAAAGGAACAACTTTTACAATCAATTTACCAATAAATATAAACTAACAAACAAAGGAGATGAAATATGGCTCTAATTGCAATCATTGACGATGATCCCGATATTATTGATGCAAGCAGTCTGGTTCTAAAATCTAAAGGGCATTCGATTATTTCTGCATCCAATCCAGATGATGGTTATAAGATTGTTAAAGAACAAAAGCCTGATTTAATCATTCTTGATGTTATGATGGATGAACCTGATGATGGTTTCTATTTAGCACAAAAATTTCGAAAAGAAGGAATTAATACACCAATTATAATGTATACTTCTGTTTCAAAAGCTACTGGACTTGAGTTTGAAAAAAATGAAATGGTTCCTGTTGATGATTTTGTCGAAAAACCTATTTCACCTGAAGAACTTATTCAAAAAGTAGAAAATTTGTTAAAGAAGGAGGTGAAGTAAAATGTTAATACTGGAAAAAAATGAATTAACAGAAGAAATAGAACAACTCGTAGCAAAATATGGTAAAGAAAGATCTTCCTTGCTTCCAATTCTTCAGGATGTTCAGAGAAAACATAAGCATATTCCAGATTTTGCTCAGCAGGAAATTGCACGCTTGCTTGATATTCATCCTGTTGAAGTCTATAGTGTGATATCATTCTATTCATTCTTAAGCACTGAACCAAAAGGTAAATACATTGTTCGTTTGTGTAAAACAATATCATGTGATATGCAGGGAAAAGATGCTGTTGCAAAAGCTATTCAAAGAGAACTTGGAATTAATTTTGGCGAGACAACTAAAGACAAAAAATTTACTCTTGAATATACAAATTGTGTTGGTATGTGCGACCAGGGACCAGCAATGATTATCAATGAAAGAGTTTATACAAAATTAACTCCTGAAAAAGCTGTCCAAATTTTAAATGAGTTGAAGTGAGGTGAGCTATGGAAAAGAAAAGAAAAGGAGTCTTAATTTTTTCAGAATACAATCGCGGTGAAGGAATTAAAAAAGCAATTGAAAAATCTCGTGAAGATATTTTGTTCGAATTGCGTGAATCAAAATTAAAAGGCAGAGGCGGGGCTGGATTTCCAACTGCAACTAAATGGACACTTGTTGCTGCAGCATCTGCAGACCAAAAATATGTCATTTGCAATGCAGATGAAGGTGAACCAGGAACATTCAAAGATAGAGTCCTCTTAATGGAATATCCAGAATTAGTATTTGATGGAATGGTGATAGCTGGTTATACAATAGGAGCTACAAAAGGAATCGTTTATTTACGCGGTGAATATGAATACATGCTCAAATCACTTGAAGATTATCTCGAACAAATGCGAAAAGATAATTTGCTCGGGAAAAATATTCTTGGTAAAGATGGATTTAATTTTGATATAACAATTAGACTTGGTTCAGGTGCTTATGTTTGTGGTGAAGAAACAGCATTAATCGAATCACTCGAAGGAAACAGAGGCGAAGCGCGCAATCGCCCACCTTATCCCGTTAACACTGGATTCCTTGGTAAACCTACTGTAGTTAACAATGTAGAAACTTTAGCTTCTGTGCCTCACATAGTTGTTAAAGGTGGAAGCTGGTTTAAAAAATATGGAACTGATAAATCCACTGGTTCAAAATTATTTTCTGTTTCTGGTGATTGCGAAAAACCCGGCGTTTATGAATTGCCATGGGGCACAAAAATTTCTGAATTATTAGAAATTGTTGGAGCCAAAAATACAAAAGCAGTACAGGTTGGTGGTGCATCTGGCATTTGTATTCCAAAATCTCAATTTGACAGAACATTAGCTTATGAAGATGCTGCAACTGGTGGTTCAATTATTATTTTCAATGAAAACAGAAATATGCTACATGTGCTAAAAAACTTTATGGAATTTTTTGTTGAAGAATCATGCGGCCAATGCACACCATGCAGAATTGGAAATGTAAAATTGCTGGAAGGAGTCGAAATGATTGAAAAAGGGGAATACACTTTTGCTTATATCAATCAACTAAAAGAACTTGGAAGAACAATGCAGGTTGCATCAAAATGCGGATTAGGCCAATCAAGCCCAAATTCATTCATTTCTATCTTAGAAAATTTTAAAGAAGAAATTTTTAACGGCAACGGAGGTAAAAATGGAAAGTAGAGGAGATTTCAGAGCACCAGTGAGCCAAACAGCTCATACAGTTGAAATTCCAAAAGATACAAATGCCATTGGTGGAACAGTCACTGTTGAAATTAATGAAAAGAAGGTCTCCGTACCGTTAGGAACAACGATATTAGAAGCATGCAAAAAAGTTGGAATTTCAATACCTACATTATGTCATCATGAAGATTTATGCGTTGCTGGCGTCTGCCGAATTTGTGTTGTTGAAGTTGAAGGAATGAGAACTTTACAGGCAAGCTGTTCATTCCCTATTACTTCACCAATAAAGATAAAAACATCAACTCCTATGGTAAGAAAAGCAAGACGCCACATTCTTGACTTGCTATTAAGTGAACATTATGGAGAATGCTACTCATGTTTTAGAAATGGTAAATGTGAATTGCAAAATCTTGCTAAGGAATATGGTGTTGATACTTATACATTTGGACATGTTGATAAACCAAGGTTTGAAGTAGATAGATCTTCCTATTCTGTAGTAAGAGACATGAGCAAATGTATTTTATGTAAAAGATGTGTTAGAACATGTATCGATTTACAAGAAGTAGGAGTTCTTGAAGCAATTGGAAGAGGAGACAATACACATATCGGAACATTTTTAGATAAACCTCTTGCAGATGTAATTTGTATCAATTGTGGTCAATGTATCAATCGTTGTCCTACTGCTGCTTTAAGAGCCAATGACCCATCAGATGAAATTTGGGCTGCTATTGATGACCCAACTAAACATGTGGTTATACAAACTGCACCTTCTCCTCGTGCTGCAATTGGTGAAGAATTCGGTCTGCCTGCTGGTACTTCAATGACAAGAGAATTAAATACTGCATTGAGAAGAATAGGTTTTGATAAAGTCTTTGACACAAACTTTACTGCTGATCTAACAATAATTGAAGAAGGTACAGAATTAATTCTTCGACTTTATAAAGCACTTGTTAAAAAAGAACCTGTTGCTTTGCCGCAATTTACTTCTTGTTCACCAGGCTGGGTAAAATATCTTGAGCATTTTTATCCTGAATATATTGATAACTTAAGTTCTGCAAAATCACCTCAACAGATGTTTGGAGCACTAATCAAAACATTCTATGCACAGCAAGCTGGTATTGACCCTGCAAATATTGTTTCAGTTGCTTTGATGCCATGCTCTGCTAAAAAATTTGAATGCAATAGACCTGAAATGAATTCGAGTGGATATAAAGATGTAGATTATGGCTTGACTACTCGTGAATTAGCTCAAATGATTAAAGAAGCAGGAATTAATTTGCCAGAAATGCCTAAAAGTGATTTTGATTCTCCATTCGGTGAAGCATCTGGTGCAGGACTTATTTTCGGTGCAACAGGCGGAGTTATGGAAGCTGCATTAAGAACCGTTGTTGAATTTGTAACAGGCAATAAAACTGAAGATATATTTGAAAAAGCTAACATTATTCCATTGCGTGGATTTGAAGGCATCAGATATATGGAAATTCCAATTGGAAACAAAGTTGGTCCAGTTCCAGATTTAATTAAACATTTAGTGCCTGATTGGAATTGGCTGAAAGGTGTAACTCTTAAAGTTGCTGTCGCTCATGGTACTGCAAATGCAAAGAAAATAATGGAAGATATTAAAGCAGGAGGCAAATTCTCAGAATGTCATTTTATTGAATTTATGGCTTGCCCGGGTGGTTGCCTTGGTGGTGGAGGTCAACCAATTCCAACTAATCCTGAAATAAGAAAGAAACGCGCAGAAGCTATTTATGCAGAAGATGAGTCATTAACAATTAGAAAATCCCATGAAAACCCAAATGTAATTAGACTTTATAAAGAATTTCTTACCGAAGGTCCGTGCAGTCATTTATCACATAAACTTTTGCATACACATTATGTGAAACGAGGCAAATATATAGCTTAATTATTCGAGGCTGTCTTTTTTAGACAGCCTCTTTCGTTTACTTTCATTTTACATATTCTTATTTTTCTATTGAATAACTATTAAGTCAACAACATGCTGTCACTTCTTCCTGATTGGGCTAAAAACTATGGTGAATTCTGGAGAGCAATTCGCGTAAGAAATCTTTGGTTTATCAGATTAAGATATGTTGTAGTTGCTTTATTAACTTCCTTTTTAACTGCAGGAGAATTATTATTTAATTTTAATTTTACAAAAACACAATTTATTGCCATTTCATTAATTACATTTTCAATTCTTGTTTATAACATAATTATTCATATTTCAAGAAAGTATGTTGGTTGTTCTCCAGATAAATTTAATAGTCTTCATCTTTCTTTAATTCAAATGATTCTGGACTTGATTGCACTAATGTTGTTAGTTTATTATACAGGATTAATTGAATCACCACTTTATATTTTTTTCATCTTTCACATGATAATTGGAAGCCTTATTCTTCCAGGTTATATTGTTTACATTATGGCTGGAGTAATAAGTTTAATTTTTTCACTATTGAATGCCTTTGTTAAATTAAAATTCATTGAAATACACTTAATTAACGGTTTATACAATGCTCCAGTTTCTCATACTTTGTCTTACGATATTCTTTCACTTGCATCCTTCACTTTAATGCTTTTTGCAAGTGTTTATCTTGCAAATAATATTGCAAAACAATTATATCACAGAGAACAACTCTTACGAACCTCGCTTCAAAAAATTGATGAGGCAGAAAAATCAAAACAAAAATATATTATTGGAATAGTTCATGAAATTAAAACTCCTGTTACAGCTGTAAAATCAATAATTGATTTGGTATTACAGCAATATGTTGGACCAATCAGCAAAGAAGTTGAAGCTAAACTCTTGCGTGCAAAAATTCGAACTGAAGAAACATTACATTTATTGAATAATGTACTCCGCATTTCAAGACTTAAGTTGTTAGATATTCGTTCAGCTGAAGAAATTGACATAAATTTATTCATAAGAAATATACTTGAAAAACAATTCGAAAACATCAAAGCAAAGAATATAAAATTAAAATTTGAGGATAGAAGATTAGAGAAAAAATTTATCAAGTCCGATATGATACTTTTGGAACTAGCTCTCTCAAATATCATTGGAAATTCTATAAAATATGTCAATGAAAATGGTGAAATAGAAATAATTGTAGAAGACATTAATGATAAAATTTCTATTGAGGTTTGTGATGATGGAATTGGAATACCAAAAGATGATTTAAAAAAAATATTTGAACAGTTTTACCGAGCATCAAATATTGATAGAGCAAAACATGAAGGTAGCGGAATGGGTTTAACTA
Organism: Rosettibacter sp. KY25; assembly: GCF_057554405.1. Taxonomy (NCBI): domain Bacteria; kingdom Pseudomonadati; phylum Ignavibacteriota; class Ignavibacteria; order Ignavibacteriales; family Melioribacteraceae; genus Rosettibacter; species Rosettibacter sp. KY25. Next base: position 130,733 of record NZ_BAAJAO010000002.1, read on the forward strand.
TCACAAAAGAAATTATAGAAAGATTAGGAGGCGAGATAACTGTAGAAAGTCCATCAAGACTTTCGCATGATAATTTATTAGGAAGTTGTTTTAAAATTATACTGCCATATCACTTTAAACCTTCTTCTTATGATATATTTGAAGTTAATCCTGAGGATTACTTATCCAGCAAAAGTATTCAAGAGGAAAGCATTTCTTAGCTTTTTCAATTTTATCATAACTATCAAAAAAACCAAAAACAGTTGAACCTGTTCCAGTCATTGAAGCATAAATGGCACCTTCTTGATATAAAATTTCTTTAATGTTTTTAATTTCTGGATATTTATGAAAAACTACTTCTTCAAAATCATTGATAATTTTTTCTTTCATTAATGAAAAATTAAAAGTATGGTTCTGTATTATTTTGTTGTAATCATAATAATCATTATTTGGTTTTATTGATTCGTAAATTTTTTTTGTTGATATAGAAATGTTAGGGTTAACGATTAAAATTGGATACTCATTTTTAATTTCTATATGTTCTAAAATTTCTCCTCTTGATTTACCAATTGCAGGCAAAGCTTTTATAAAAAAGGGAACATCAGAACCTAACTCTAATCCTAAATTTAAGAGTTGCTCATAATTCAAACCGAGTTTGAACAATTCATTCAAAGAAATTAGAGTTGCAGCTGCATCCGAACTTCCGCCTCCAAGCCCAGCTCCTGCGGGAATTCTTTTAATCAAATTAATCTTTACATTAAAATTCTTCTTAAAAATCCTCTCAAGTAATCTTACCGATTTAATAATTAAATTATCTTCATCATTTTCTGTAACTTTTAAATTGCTTCTAAATTCAAAACCATCTGAAAGTTCAAAAGTTAATGTGTCAAACAAATCTTTTATTGGATAAAACAATGTATAAATATTATGATACCCATCATTCCTTTTTTCTAAAACTCTTAACCCAATGTTAATTTTTGCAGGAGCTTTAATTTCTATAAATCTCATCTAATAATTCCTTAATTGCTTTAGTATGTTCGGGATTAGAACCACAACAAGAACCAACAAAAGTTGGATTAAACTTGAGTAATTGTTTTGTAAGTTCAGAATAATTTTTTGGAGAAATACCGCAGGCTAAAAATTCATCATCATAATTTCCTGCACCACAATTAAAATAAAATCCCCATCTTTCGGGCAATGAATATTTTTCGATGAATTTCAAAAATGTTTCTGGTTTTATACAATTAAATCCTATAGCAACAGGATTAAAAGAATTAATGTAATTAACTGCATCAATTAATTTTTCGCCGCTGAGAAGTTTAAGATTCTCATCAAAAAATAAACTTACTATGTATGGAATTTTATTTTCTGAACAATATTTACAAATTATTTCTATTTCGTCCATATGACTTTGTGTTTCGTTCCAGATGATATCAACAGAATTATTCCACAAAATATCTATGTGCTTTTTATGATTGTATTCTAATTCACTTAATGAAATAGTTCTTTCAATTTGATAACAATCTTCTGCAGGGGCGTTGGAGCCTGCAATCATAATTTTTTTATTTCCTCTTGCATCTTTTGCAGTTTGAATTGCTGCTTTCACAAATTCTTCAACATTAATTTTTTCATTCGATTTATTAACAGCAATTGGATTAGTCCTAAATGTATTAGTTGTTATTATATCCGCCCCATTGTTGATATATTCAAAGTGAATTGATTTTACTACTTCTGGATGTTCAAGATTTGATAATGAAGTCCATAAGACTGGATGATTTTTAATTCCTTTCTCTATAAGTAAACTTCCCATTGCACCATCAAGTATCAATGGTCTTTTTAGCTGGTTATATAAATTTATTAAATCAATTTTTTCTGTCATTTTTTCTTTTGTCAAAGTATTTAATTGTTTCTTGAACTATTTTTTCGAGATCAATCATTTGAATACATTCGAGATTATATGGACATTCTTTTTTCCAGCAAGGAGCACAAAATAAACCTTCTGGATATAACTTAATTCCTCTGTCATATAGGTCAATTTCTGTCCAGCAGCTTAATCCAAACCAGGCAATTACATATTTTTTTAATGCTATTGCAAGATGCATCCCAAATGAATCACCTGTAATTATAACATGAGGTATACTTTCATAACATGCTCCTCTTCTTATTCCTTCTGTGGTTGGAGTATTGATTATCTGGTCTTTAAATAAATCACTTAATATTTTATTTCTTTCTGTATCTTCTGGACCACCAAGCAGCATAATCTTGAAGCGATTAAAAGAGAGAAATTTTTCAATCAGGATAATATGCTGTTCTATTGTCATCTTTTTGTTTGGATATAATTGGGAGCAACCTGTATTAAATCCAATAATCTCATCTTTCTCATTTATTCCTACAGTTTTTTTATATGAATCAATAAATTCAATTTCATCATCAGAAAATTCAAAAACATATTCATCCCTTTTGTACTCTAAATTAAATGTTTCTGCAAGTATTTCTTGTCCAGTTTTTTGATTAATCTTGAACTTAAGATTATCATCAAGTCCCAATTTATAATTATATAAAGCACCATCGTTTAGAGGTATTATTTGAGAATTATTATTAATACCAAAACCAAGTTTTTCTTTTGCTTTTAATCTTTGAATAATTGCACCAGCTTTAATAGATTTATCAGAATTCATTATAACATCGAATTCAATTGCACTTAAGATTTCCATATTTTCAAAATCGTAAACAAAAACCTTATCTATATAAGGATTATTCTTCAATATATCTGCTGAATTCTTAAGTGTTAACCAATAAATTGTAGATTCAGGATATTTTCTTTTAATTGCAGGGAGTTGAGCTGTTGTCATTAAAACACTTCCCATTGCTTCAAGAGCTATAATTAAAATTTTGACACCAAATTTTTTTTGTTCTTTACAGCCTTCTTCTAAACAGTTATAATAAGGAAAGCAAGGTTTATAACCAGTAAAATTTTTGCAGTCTGGGATATTTAATTTTTCCATAATATTTTCTCTAAAAATGGTTTTAATTTACTTAGCACTTCATTCAAATGTATATTTTTTAGTGTAGGTTGCTCCGTAATTACACATTCAAATTCTGTATTATATGGGCTCCATATCATATCATTTGTGTTATATTTTACATATAAACCAAAAACAGGTACATTAAATGCAGAAGCAATATGAACAGCAGATGTATCAGGGGTAATTAATAAATTCAATTTACTAATCATTGCTGAAAAATTTTCAAATGAATTATCATAAAAAATAGGAAATAACCCATTTGATATTTGCTCTGCTTTTTCAATGTCATTCGGAGAACATAAAATAATAACTTTTATCTGAGAATATTTAGTAATTTCTGTAATTAAATCTTTATAATTTTTAATTCCCCAAAATCTTGCATCACTACCTGCCGAGATATTAATTCCTAATTTAAAATTATTATCTAACTTATTAGTTAATAAATAATTATTAATTTTTTCTAATGCTTTTTCATCTATATAATAAAATACTCTTATTTCTTCTTTTGTGTATTTGATATTGAAAATTTTTGTAAAATGTAATAGTCTTTCTACAACATGTGTTTTTGAGGAATCTGGTTTTTCTATGATGTAATTATACAACTTTCTATTATCTTTATTAAACCCAATTTTATATTTTGCTTTTGAAAATGCCAAAATAAAACTAACAGTAGTTGATACATCATCATGTAAATCTATTATGACATCTGGTTTTAATTTATTTATTAGTCTAATAAGTTTGAAAAGCGTTATTTTCTTTTTATCATAAACAATTACATTATCAACAATTTTTGAAGAAAATACAAAATAATTATAATTGCTTGCCACCACATAGATTTTATGATTCGTATTTCTTTTAATTAATGATAATAGGGGGGTTGTAATTAATGCATCACCAATTCTATTTAATCTAATAAAAAGAATAGCAGAATCTTCTTTTAATTTTATATCATTAACCAATGATTTTTTGGGAAAACAAAAAAGTAATATCCTTAAAAGAATTTTTCTAATATATATTTCAATCTTTTTCAAATTATTTAGATATTTTATTTTTACTTAATAAAATAGCAGTTTTATTTAATACCATTTCAACATCTATATTTTTAAAACATTCATGATTTTTAGGGCATTCTAATAAATTACACATAATACAATTAAGGTTATCTAAAATAATAAATTCATGCTTATCGCCAAAAGGTCCTTGATGATATGGATTTGTAGGTCCATGTAAGCTTAAAACTGGAGTGCCAACAGCAGTTGAAATGTGCATTGGACCACTATCATTAGCAATAAGAATATCACATTTTTTAATTAATGCTCCCATTTGGTTAATATTGCTTTTTGGAGCAATTATTGAATTAGGAACAGATTTATTAATCAAGGATGCTTCATCAAAATCTCCTGGTCCCCATAATATTAATATTTCACATCGATATTTATTTTTAACTGAAATAGCAAACTCTGCAAATTTTTCAGGATCGCACTTTTTAGATTTCCATCCTCCTGAAGGAGATATTCCAACAACAAATTTATTTAGAAGATTATTAGAATTAAAAAAATCATCAGCAAATTTCATATCATCATTTGAAAGGTGAAAGTATAAATTCTTATATGGTGTATCTATGCCGATGTTTTCTAATGTCTTTAAATGTAAAATAGCTGCATGATATTTTCCTCTTTCAGATGGACCAAACAAATTATATGCATATTTTCTACCACGATAGGGGAATCCAACTCTAAATTTTGCTCGACTAAAATATGTAATTAAAGCTGTAGAGGGATTCGAATAGAAATCAAGAATTAGATCATATTTTTTGCGAAAAATCTTGTAAATAAGTTTTAATCTTTCTAATAAACTATCTTTTGGAAAAATAATTACTTCATTTACTTGTGAAAGCCCATCAACAACAGGTTTTGAAGACAAATCAGTTAAATAATCAATTCTGGCATTAGGGAAATACTGTTTTAGATTATCAAGAACAATTGTAGATAAAACAACATCTCCAATGCCTCTTAATTTAATAATCAAAATACTTTTAATGTTTTTATCAATCATATTTATTCTGTGACTAATTCAGATCCTGCTGGAATTTCCGGTTTAACAAGAACAACTTCTTCTTTCAACAAAGCAACTTCACCTGGTTCCATGCCTTTTCTTTTTACAACATATTTTTTTAATGTATAACTAACCGGAGCTAATTTAGATGTTTTTGCTTTACTGTAAAAAGCAGCGAGTGAAGCAGCTTTTTCAATAATCTTTTTTGGGATAGATTCTTTTGTATTTTCAACCCGCAGTATAGCATGAGAACCTTTAACAGCTCTTGCATGAAACCAGTAATCATTTTGTTTAGCAAACTTTAGTGTAAGTTCATCATTATTATGACTATCCTTTCCAACATACACATGATATTTTTTATCAATAATGAAATGTCTGAAGTTCGGTTTTGAATTCTCATTGCTTTTTTTCAATGAACTCTCTTTAATTTTCAATTCTTTTTTGATATTTACTAATTCATCATCAGTTAAATTATTCTCCAGCATTAATTTCATCCGAGTTAAATTGTTATAATGATTAATTAGTTCATTATATAAAGTCTTCGATTTCTCATATTGTATTTTTTCTGCTCGTGCCTTAGCAAAATATTCATCTATATTTTGATGTGGTGATAGTTTTTCATCAAGCGCAATTTTAACTTTATTATTTTCTTCATCAACCAATTCTATTTCTTTCATTCCTTTTTTTAGTTGATAAATATTCATTAATAATAAATTGCCAATTTTTATATAATGATTTTCTTTTGATTCTTTTTCCAGCACTGCTTTCAAATTATTTATTTTATTCGAAACTTTTTCCAGTTCAGTTTCTAAATATTTCTTTATTTCAGAATAAATTTGTTTTCGCTTCTTTAATTTATTTAATTGTACAAAATATTCACTAAGAGCATCAAAATATTTTTTATGATAATTTATGATAGTATAGTTATCTGGGAGATAGAAGCTTGATGGCTCAAACCTTACAGTGCCTTCATTTTGAGAAATGGATATTCTAATATCATCATTCAATATTTCATTGAAAATATCAATTAGTTTTATATTCTTACGAATACTAAGCTGTGATGTAATTGATTTGTCAATAAACTTAAAGGAATTTAAAATTTCTTCATCAGATTTATCTGTAATATTCTCATATAGTTTTTCAGGATATTCAATATATCTATTTACGAGCAATTCATCATAAATTTTCGATTTCTCTTCTTCCTCAATTTTCTTAAATGAAGCAATATTATTTTCATTATCTATCAAATAAACATTTGTCATCGGACCACGAATACAGTAGAAAAGTGAACATTTTGATAGAGTTAATTTTATGATTCTATCACCAAAAGCTATCTCAATTTTATTAATTTCATCTGGAAGATAATTCTCGAAAAAATTTAATACATTCTTCTTAGCCTTGTGATGTTCATTTTTAATGATTAAAAAAGGGGACTGTGGATTTACAGAAATAACTATGTGAAAATCATCGTAATTTTTTAATGGAATAGAAATAAATAATTTATCTTTTTCTTGTGTATATATCTCATAAATTTTCTGATTTTGAATTAAATCTCTTAATTCACTGATACTCCTCAACAGATACAAATAATTTTTATACATAAATTTAGAATTTTCTTTCGCTTTCAGTTAGTTCAAAAACTTTTTTTAATAAATTTATATCATTATCTGTAAGTTGAATATTTCTTCTTGAAGCAACAACTTTAGCCACTTCAATTGCTTTCTCAAGTTTATATTCTTCGAAGTTATTTATTCCACCCCAAGTAAAAGAAGGTATATATTTGGGCGGGAACCCATAACCAAATATATTACAAGATATACCAACTACAGTCCCTGTATTAAAAACTGTTCCAATTGCAGTTTTAGAATAATCACCCATAAATAATCCTACAAACCTATGTCCAGTATTCACTTTTTCATTGTTAATAAATACATCTACAATTCCATAATCATTTTTAAGGTCGCTGTTTGTTGTACCAGCTCCAAGATTTACCCAGCTGCCAATGTATGAATGACCAATAAAACCTTCATGTTGCTTATTCGAATATGAATGAAAAATTGAATTTTCAATTTCTCCACCAATCTTGCATACTTCTCCAATAGAAGTATTATGATAAATTGAGGTATGAGCTTTTATTAAACTATTCTTCCCAATAAAAGCAGGACCCTTAATTATTACATGAGACATTATATTAACATTTTCATCTATAAAAATTGGTCCTTCAGAAGCATCTAATGTAACAAAAGGTTCAATTTTAGTTCCTTTGCCAATAAGAATATTTTTTCTATTGATTGTTTCAACAGCTTTATATTTTGTTGTTGTTTTTTTTGTATGATTTCTTGCTATGAGCTTAAAATCGTTTATAATTTCTTCTCCATTATAATTAACTAAGTCCCATGGATAATTAATCATTTTTGCATTTGTAATAACTTTTGAAAAGTTCTTATCATCAAAAAATAATGAGCCGTCATCATTAAATTTCACATGATTATAATTATTTCTATCAAGTTTTACAGCTGCAATTTGATTATCATTTGATAAAAGAATTCCTTCTTTCAGATTTTTAATTTCATTTAATAATTCTTTATTTATTAATAATCGACCATTAATGAATATTATCGAATCACTGATAAACTCATTAACTAATGATTTTTTATATTTTTCTTTTAAGAAGTTTTCGAGATATGGACGACAATGAAAAATAAATTTGCTTTTAGGAAAATAGAGCTCAAATTTTTGTTTTAGTGATAATATTCCGCATCTTAACTCATAAACAGGTCTTAAAAATGTTAATGGTAATAAATTTTTAAATCCATTATCTTCAAATAGCATTATTGCAGGTTTCATGCAGAACCCATAAATATTTTGTAAATAAACTAACTAAAATTTTTTTAATGGAAAAATATTCATAATAAAGTTTATTATTTTTACGATTACAAAATCGAAGAAATTATTATGAGTCTTATTTCAAAAAGGTTTTTAATCAAAGCTGCTATTTATGGAGTATCATTCATTATTGCTATAATTATCATTGATTCAATAATTCTGCCATATTATGTAAGCAGCAACGAGTTAAAAGTCCCAAATGTTATTGGTAAACACAAAGATGAAGCAATAAGAATTCTAAAAGAATTAAATCTAAATCCAATTGTTAATACTTCCCGCTACGATGAAAAATATGCTAAAGATTATGTCATATTCCAGAAGCCGCTGCCCAATACATATGTGAAAGAAAATCGAAAAATTTACTTAACAATCAGTGGTGGATTACAAACAGTTAAAATGCCATACTTGATTAATAAATCTGTGCGTGAAGCTCAAATAACACTTCAAAAACTTGGACTTGTATTAGATACACTAGAACAAATTACTTCTGAATTTCCTCAAAATATAATTGCTGAGCAACAATATCCCGAAGGAAAAGAGTTACCAGTTGGAACAAAAGTAAGATTAAAAGTGAGCATGGGACCACAATTAGGGAAAATTAAAGTTCCTAATTTAATTGGCAAATCATTAATAGAAGCAGAAAAAATATTACGTAATTATTCTTTAAGTATTGGATTAAAAACTTATATTTATTCAAAATCTCTTTTGCCAAATACAATTGTTGACCAGCAGCCAAGCGAAAATACTCTTGTAAATGCTGGCGACAGTATTAATGTTGTTATTACACTAAATAAGTGAGAGCTTATGGTTAATCAAAAATTATTGGCACCATCAATACTTTCTGCTGACTTCTCAAATTTATCACAACAAATAAGATTAGTAGAAGTTGGCGGAGCAGACATAATTCATTGTGATGTTATGGATGGAAAATTTGTTCCAAATATTACATTTGGACCAATGGTCATTTCTGCAATTCGAAAAATAACAAATTTACCTCTCGATGCTCATTTAATGGTAGAAAATCCAGATTGTATAATTGATGAATTTATTAATGCCGGTGTAAATTATTTAACTGTTCATCAAGAAGCAGTTATCCACTTGCATCGTACTATTGATTACATTAAAAGCAAAGGAGTTAAAGCTGGGGTTTCAATTAATCCAGCTACTCCTGTTCATGTTTTAAAAGAAATTTTGGAATATGTTGATTTAGTCCTAATTATGTCTGTTAATCCAGGATTTGGAGGACAAAAATTCATTCATAGCAGTCTGCGCAAAATCAAAGAACTTTCTAACCTAAGAGATGAGATGGGCTATAATTTTTTAATTGAAGTAGATGGAGGAATTACAAAGGAAAATATCAAAGAAGTATCAGAAGCAGGATGTAATATATTTGTTGTTGGCTGGTCAATTTTTGGGAATGATAATAAAACAGCTGCAACTGCCGAGTTTAAAAATCTAATCAACAATCAAAGGTAAATACATTGGCTAACAATTTGATAATTCAACTTATCGATATTTATTATCCCAATGTATTTAAGAGATACAGTTCAAAATATAACATCTATCGTGAATTATACGAAAAAGATTTATACGCTTTAGAAATTCGTAATCTTGATTCTAAATTAGGACACAGAATAAAAAAAATAATTTTAGCCAACAAAGAAATTTGCTACCTTGTTGACAATAACTACCAGTCTACTGATTTATTAGCATTAGGCACAATCTCAATTTTTAAAGAATTAGCTAAAGAAATAATTGCTATTGGAAATGAAGATATTGGTTTTAAGATAAATAAAGTTATTCAGAATATTATTGATTATGATAATAAGTCGATGCAAATAGGTAATAAAATTTTTGACATGGATAAAGCACACATTGTAGGAATATTGAATGTAACTCCAGATTCATTTTCTGATGGTGGAAAATTTTTTGAAAAGAATGCAGCAGTAGAACATGCATTACAACTTCTTGAAGAAGGTGCAGAAATAATTGACATCGGCGGTGAATCAAGTCGACCCGGAGCTAAATCTGTTGATGAAGAAGAAGAGATGAGAAGAGTAATTCCGGTAATTGAAGAAATATTAAAATCGAAACCCGATGCTATTTTATCAATAGATACAACAAAATCCAGAGTAGCTGAAGCCGCATTATCTTTAGGTGTTAAAATAGTAAACGATATAAGTTCATTCAGTTTTGATTATAAAATTCTTGAAGTTGTTAAGAAATATAATGCTGCATATGTTCTCATGCACATGAAAGGAACCCCAGAAACAATGCAAAACAATCCTTATTACGAAGATGTTATTTCAGAGTTGTATGATTTCTTTATAGAAAAAATTTTAGAAGTACAAAAATTTAATCTGAAAAATATTATAATTGACCCGGGGATAGGTTTCGGCAAAAGAGTAATTGATAATTATGAATTAATAAAAAGATTAAATGAATTCAAAGGTTTGGGAACTCCAATTTATATAGGTGTTTCAAGAAAATCTTTTTTAGGGAAAGCATTAAACTTATCAATTGATGAAAGAGATGACCCCACACTTGCTGCTGAGACATTAGCAATTAAAAATGGCGCAAGATTTATTAGAACTCATAATGTTAAAAAAGCAAAGTATGCATCACTAATAAACTTATTTACTGAAAAGCCTGAACTGCTGCAAAATGTTTGAAATAATCAAAATTGGTTTTATTACAATTAATTTTACTGATATCCTTGATATCGTATTGGTATCTTTTATTTTTTATAAATTATACAGCACTATAAAAGGAACTATTGCTGCTCAAATATTTTATGGTTTGCTTATAGTTTTATTCCTGTCGTTTATTGCTCAAGTTGCAAATTTCAAAGCTACTGGCTGGTTATTGAAATTAATTTCTGATATCTGGGTAATTGCATTTATAATTTTGTTTCAACCTGAAATCAGAAGATTATTAGTTCTTGTTGGAAGAAGTCCTTTACTAAGATTTTTTATTAAAACAGACCAGCATAATATAGCAGAAATTATAGCCGATACCGCATTTGAATTAGCACAACATCAGCATGGAGCATTAATTGTTATTGTAAAATCAGTAGGAATTAGAGGTATTGTAGAAACAGGAGAAATAATTAATTCACGCGTATCTAAAAATCTGCTCCGTTCTATATTTTATCCGCGTTCGCCACTACATGACGGTGCTGTTATAATTAACAATGGAATAATAGAAGCAGCAAGGTGTACATTACCATTATCAAGCATAACTCAAATTGATGGAATTCCATTGGGAATGAGACACAGAGCTGGTCTTGGCATTTCCGAACAAGCTGATGTTATCTGTGTGATTGTTTCAGAAGAAACTGCAAGTATTTCAGTTGCAGAGAATGGAAAATTAATCAGAGGTCTTTCGAAAGAAGCATTAAAAAATTATTTATTAAAGAATCTAAGTTCACGAAAAATTAGAAGGTCTGAAAAAATTTCGAACAATTAATTTATATTTTGATAAATGATTTTAATAAAAAGGAGGAGAGTGAGATGAAATTAAAATATTTTTCACACTCTGCTTTTCAATTTACTTCGAACAACGGAAAGAAAATTTTAGTTGACCCATTCTTCGATGGTAATCCAACTTCACCAGTTAAATCTGATGAAGTATCAGCAGATTACATCATTCTTACTCACGGACATGGAGACCATCTTGGTGATGCTTTCAAAATCGCAAAGAGATGTAATTCAACTTTTATTTGTGTTAATGAATTGGCAAATTACTGCATAAGTAAAGGTTTTAATGCTCATAACATGCATATCGGCGGTTCATATAATTTTGAATTTGGGAAAGTAAAATTTACAATTGCTCATCATGGCTCTATGACACCTGATAATTATTATGCTGGTGAACCTTCTGGCGTAATTTTATCAATTGATGGAATAAATGTTTATCACACTGGTGATACAGGCTTATTTTATGATATGAAATTAATAGGAGAAATGACACCGTTAGATTATATGTTGCTTCCAATTGGAGATAATTATACAATGGGTATTACTGATGCTGTTAAAGCTGTTGAACTTGCTAATCCAAAAGTAGCTATACCAATGCATTATAATACTTTCCCTGTAATTCAAGCAGACCCTTATGAATTCAAAAATAAAGTTGAACAAATGGGGAAGAAATGCATTGTACTTGAATATGGTCAAGAAATAGAACTTCAATAAATATGGCTAAAAAAATTGTTATAGCAAATCAAAAAGGTGGTGTTGGAAAAACGACCACTGCAATAAATCTTTCTGCATCCATAGCAGCAGCAGAATTTAAAACTCTTTTAATTGACATTGACCCTCAAGCAAATTCAACTTCAGGAATTGGAACTGATAAACCTGAAAAAACTATTTATGAAGTTCTTGTAGGAATTAACAAAATTGAAGAAAGTATATTAAATACTTATATGCCTTTTCTGGATATTCTTCCATCAACAATAAATTTAGTAGGCGCAGAAGTAGAATTAGTATCAGTAGAAGGAAGAGAATTTTTGCTCAAAAATGCTGTTGCATCAATTGATGATAAATACGATTTTATATTTATAGATTGTCCGCCTTCGCTTGGATTACTTACATTGAATGCTCTTGTTTGTGCTGATTCAGTATTAATTCCTGTTCAATGTGAATATTTTGCTCTTGAAGGATTAGGACAACTTCTAAACACAATCAATCTTGTAAGAAAAAATTTTAATGAGAATCTAACTATTGAAGGTGTACTGCTTACAATGTTTGATAAAAGATTGCGCCTTTCACTTCAAGTTGTTGAGGAAGTAAAAAAATATTTTGGTGCAAAAGTTTATAATACAATAATTCATCGTAATGTTCGTTTATCGGAATCACCAAGTTATGCAAAACCAGTTATTTTATATGATGCAAGTTCTGTTGGTGCACAAAATTACATTTCGCTTGCTTCTGAAATTTTAGAAAGAAATAATTTACAAATTCGAAAAGAGAGGGAAGGAGAAATATGAAATCAGCTTTGGGAAGAGGATTGGATGCATTGATTAATCCACAATTAAAAGAAAAAATTGATGCTCCTGTTGCTGTTTCAAGTAAAGAACTGCCAAAAGATGACGGAAAATCTTACGATATACTCACAAAAATTCCAGTTGACCAGATTAGCCCAAATCCTTACCAACCACGAACATTATTCGAACCTGAAGCTCTTGAAGAATTAAAAAAATCTATTCTTGAAAATGGATTAATTCAACCAATAACTGTAAGAAGAGTTGATAAAGAAAAATATGAGTTGATTTCAGGTGAAAGAAGACTTCGAGCATGCAAAGAAATCGGGATTAAAGAAATTCCCGCTTATATTATCAGAGTAGAAACCAAAGAAGCAATGCTTGCTTTATCTTTGATAGAAAATATTCAAAGAGAAAAACTTAATCCGATAGAAGTTGCAAATGCATATAAAAGATTAATGGAAGAATGTAATTTATCCCAAGAAGAAATTGCAAAACGAGTAGGAAAAGATAGAACAACAATTACTAACTTTATTCGATTATTAAAACTTCCTGAAATAATTCAAAAAAGTTTGATTGAAAATAAAATTACAACAGGACATGCAAGAGCATTGATTAATTTGCCAAGTGAAGCAATTCAACTGGATATACATGAAAAAATTATTAAGAAAAACCTTTCTGTTAGAAAAGTAGAAGAATTAGTAAGAAAATATTTAGAATCAAGAAATGGGCAGAATAAAAAGAAGTCTTTGAATTTGCATGTTGATTTAGCAAATGCATCTCAAAGAAATCTTGAAGAAAAATTGCAAAGTATTCTTGGAACGAAGGTACATTGTAAAATTAATAATTCTGGGGCGGGACAAATTGTTATTGAATTTTATTCTCAAGACGAACTTGAAAGATTATTTGAACTCTTTGAAATTATCAATGCGAATACTCATTAATATTTTCATACTTCTGATAATTTTTGTTTCTCTTAATTTTGCTCAAACAGATACAACAAGAAACATAACTGCTCAACAGGACACAAATAAATTTATAATGAAAAAATCTCCAACTGGTGCAGTAATTAGAAGTGCATTGCTTCCAGGATTAGGACAATTTTATAATGAATCATACTGGAAAATTCCAATCATATGGGGAGCTTTAGGATATTTAAGCTATAATTGGATAAATCAAAATAAAGAATATAAGAACTACCGTGATTTATACTCTCAAAGTATTTCTTCAACCAACCCAGAAGGTAATTTAAGATTTAGAAGCTTACGCGAATTTTATAGAGACCAGCGTGATTTAACCGCGGTATTTATTGGACTTACATATTTACTAAATTTAATTGATGCTTATGTTGATGCTCATCTATTTGATTTTGATGTAACTCCATCTACATTGAAAAATGAAATTAATATTTCTATGAGGATAAAATTTTGAAAAATATTTCTTTATGTAAAAATTGTGGAAGTGAAAACCCATTCTATGCATTAATTTGTTCGAACTGCAAGGCTTATCTTAGAACAAGAATTCCAAATATCGATTTGTGGCTAACTATTGGAAAAATAATTGAATCACCGCTTGATGCTATTAAAAACATAATTTATGCAGAACATAAAAATTTCACGTTGTTACTTTTAATTCTTGCAGCTATTAAGATTGGCATTAATGCTCTAATTCTCAATAATGCTCTAAAAATAAAAAGTATTAATAATGAAAATATATTCAATGCAATTTTATTTAATGGTATTTATGTTATCAGTATTTTTATTGTAATTATACTTTTAATCACTTTAATTAACTACGTATTTCATATTAAGAACAGGATTAAAGATAACTTTTCAATTTATACATATTCATTTATTCCTGTCATATTTGCATTAATAATTTTATCACCTGTTGAATATGCATTGTTTGGACATTACTGGTTCACTTTTAATCCATCACCATTTATCATAAAAAAATTAGAAGCTTACACACTAATGATTTTTGAAGTGATTTTTCTATTGTGGAACTTGATTTTATTTATTCTTTCTACTTATGTGCAATCAAAAAATATAATTTATTCAGTTTCAATTGGAATGCTGTTTTTTATAATAATTCTTCTTAGCCCAGTTATTTTTCTTTATTATTTTGTTTAATCAATTTATCAATAATAACTCCGTATCTTAAACCTTTATTGCTAACGGTTATTTTATCGAGTTCCAATATTTCCATAAATGTTTTTAGAATCAAGGTTCCTGTAAACAAAACATCTTCACGTCCCTCCACAACTTGTCCAAAGTTATTTTTAATTTGTTTAGGTGTCATATTAGAAAGCTGTAAAGAAATTTTTTCAATATCTTCATAACTAATCACTGAGTTGTCAACTAATTTTTCATTGTATTCTTTAATATTTTGTTTAATGCATGAAAGAGTAGTAGGTGTTCCAGCAACAGCAATTGTAAAAGTTTTTGGAGGGATATAATGAGTTAATTCACTAAAAATTTCTTTTAAATCTTTTTTTAGATTATCAATTTCATAAGAATCCAGCAGATTATTTTTGAAATATTTTTCAGTAAAAGAAACAACTCCTACTGGAAAACTTTTTTTATAAATAATTTTATCTTCAATTCCATAAATTATTTCAGTGCTTCCACCGCCAATATCAATTACAACTTTTTGGTGATAATCATAATTATATGTAGCCCCTAAAAAGGAAAGTCTTGCTTCTTCATCTCCGTCGATAATTTCCAAGTCCCAATTAAATTTAGTCTTAATGATTTCTGAAATTTCTTTTGAATTGGAAGCTATTCGCAATGCATAGGTTGCTGTAAGAAAAACTTTTTCACATTGATGATTTTCAATTATCGTTTTATACTCACTTAGAACATTCATCAATTCTGAAATTTTGTTATCACTTATTCTACTTCCTGAAATTAAACCTTTTGAAATTCTTGGAGCTCGATAATAATTTTTAATTGTTTCGAGAAAGTTATTATCAAATGAAATTTTTGCTATCAGTAATAAAACTGTGTTCGAACCAATATCAATAGAAGCAACAATCATAATTTTTTTTTATTTTTTGATTAAAAATATAATGCTTATGGAAAATCTAACCAAAACTTCTAAACTTATTCTCTACTTAACATCATTATTTTTTGTTCTATGGTTAGGTGGATATGTTGCAAGACATTTAGCAATTTATCAATTCTTTGAGCCAGAAAATCTTGAACTTAGAACTATTTTCAACAATCTTTCTTTACAAAGTCACTTATATTTAATCTTGCCGTTGATTGTATTTAATATTCTAACTTATATCTTCTTTTTAATTTTCTTTATAATATTTTTATTCATTTCCAAAATAAATTTAAAATTAGAAGGATGGCTTTTAATTATAACATTAATAATAATAATCACTGCACCTTTCGAAATATTTTTATTAGTAAAGGATTATGAAATATCAAAAAGCATTTATTATAATCTCAAGGATTCTATGACAATCATCAATATGATTCGAGATAGAATAACAATTTTAAGCAGTTTTTCTTTGATTGAAATCTTTTCTTATTGTGGAGTTTTATTTTTAGTAATTTTTAAGCCATTAAGAAAAGTAAAATGAAAATTAAAGAGAAAGATTTTGAAAATATTCTTCAGGATTTAAAGCAGCTTGCAAATCAGATGGGAGCAAAAGTTCGTTTTGAAAGGGGAGACTTTAAAGGTGGATACTGTATTATCAAAGAAAATAAAATTATCGTTATCAATAAACTTTCACCACTTCAAAAAAAAGTTTTAATTCTGTCATCAGCACTAAAAGAACTTGGAATTGATGATGTTTATCTTACACCTAAAATGAGAGAAATTATTGAAGAATTAAGTGAGAACTCATGAAATTACTTATAATTAACGGACCGAATTTAAATTTACTTAAGCTAAGAAATCCCGATTATTATGGGGTTACAGATTTAGATTCAATTCAGGAAAATCTTAAAAATAAATTTCCTGATATTGAATTTAATTTTATCCAATCAGCAAACGAGAGTGATATAGTAAAAATTATTAATGAAGCTTCAAATGAATATGATGGATTGTTAATTAATCCTGGAGGATTTTCTCATACAAGTGTTGCAATTAGAGATGCTCTTGAAATTTGTAAAATACCAAAAGTTGAAGTTCATTTGTCCAATATCCAAGCCAGAGATAAATTTAGAACAGTTTCACTAACTGCTTCTGTTTGCGATGGATACATAAGCGGATTTAAATCTTTAAGTTACATTCTTGGAATTGATGCATTAATTGCTCTCATAAAAAAGAATTTCATTTAATAGTATAATATTGCTAATTAATGATAATTAATTTATTTTACTTCAAGTAAGTAAAAAGGTAATTGCATGAAAGACTTTGGTCTTAAAAAGTTATATTATTCAATAAGTGAAGTAAGTAAATTAACAGGTCTTGAGCAATATATACTAAGATATTGGGAAACAGAATTCGAACAATTAAAGCCAAGTAAAAACAGAGCAGGGAACAGAATTTATACTAACAAAGACATAAAACTTATTTTACAAATAAAGAAATTGCTTCGTGATGAAAAATACACTATTGAAGGAGCAAAGAAAATTTTAGCTGGGATGAATTTTAGTTCAGAACAAACATCGAATAAAACTGAAGAGACACTTTCCAGAAATCAAGAGCAGCCATCACTCAAAAAAGACCTTGAAGAAATTAAGCAGGTTCTAATTCAAATCTATAACACATTATAATCGGAACGTAGCGCAGCCCGGTAGCGCACTTGAATGGGGTTCAAGGGGTCGCGGGTTCAAATCCCGCCGTTCCGACAAATTTTTTGCATTTTATTTAATCTTCACTTAAATATATTTTTAGAATCCTTTTTTATATAACACACAAACTTTATATTTCTACCCAAAATTTTTTATTTATATGAACGATAAACCTAAATGCAATTGCGGAGTATTTGGAATTTTTGGCTGCAACGATGCTGCTATAAAAACTTACTATGGACTTCATGCTCTTCAACATCGAGGACAGGAAGCAACAGGTATTGTTACAGCTTCCGTTAATGAAAAGGGGAAAAGAATTTTTAACATTCATAAAAATTTTGGGCTTGTTTCCGAAGTCTATAATAACCAAGAAATTTTTGAAAACTTATTAATTGGCTCATCTGCAATTGGTCATAATCGATATTCCACTACTGGTGCAGCAGATTCAGAAAAAAATATTCAACCTTTTGTTGTTAATTACAAATCAGGAAATATTGCAATAGCTCACAATGGTAATCTAACTAATGCAAAAAAACTAAGAAAAAAACTTGTTGAAGAAGGAGCAATTTTTCAAACTACAAGTGATACTGAAGTAATTTTGCATCTGATTGCAAGAAGTAAATTAAACAATCAAATTGAACAAATCATAGAAGCATTGCAACAAGTCGAAGGTGCCTACAGCCTTGTATTACTAACTGATGATAAATTAATTGCTGCACGTGACCCTCATGGTTTTCGACCCCTTTCAATTGGAAAGCAAAATGGTTCATACATAATTGCTTCCGAAACATGTGCCCTCGATATTATTTCAGCTGAATTTGTGCGTGAT
Source organism: Rosettibacter sp. KY25 (assembly GCF_057554405.1). Classification (NCBI taxonomy): domain Bacteria; kingdom Pseudomonadati; phylum Ignavibacteriota; class Ignavibacteria; order Ignavibacteriales; family Melioribacteraceae; genus Rosettibacter; species Rosettibacter sp. KY25. The sequence continues at coordinate 149,240 of NZ_BAAJAO010000002.1, forward strand.
GTGAATCCAAATGAGCTCGTAGTTATTGATGATGAAACATTAAGAAATGGCACAATAAAATCGTACCAGATTCATAATACAAATAATAATTATAAACACTGCATTTTTGAATACATTTATTTTTCTAGACCCGACAGCAAAATCTTTGGGGCAAATGTAGACAAAATGAGAAGAAAACTTGGAAAAGTTCTTGCCGAGAAACACCCAGTGATAGATAAAGATGGAGATAAAGTAATCGTAATAAGTGTTCCTGATAGTTCAAATACTGCTGCTATTGGTTATCAAACTCAATTAGCTAAACAGGGAATTCCATCTCGTCTTGAAATTGGCTTAATTAGAAGTCACTACATTGGCAGAACTTTTATATTACCTGGTCAAAAAGCCAGAGAAATTGGAGTTAAAATAAAATTCAATACTGTTAAAGGTGTTCTTGAAAATAAAACTATTGTTATAGTAGATGACTCAATAGTTAGAGGAACAACTTCAAAACAACTCGTAAAATTACTAAGAGAAGCTAAACCTAAAGAAATTCATTTAAGAATTTCTTCGCCTCCTATTATTAGCCCATGTTACTATGGTATGGATTTCCCATCTGCTAATGAATTGATTGCTAACAAATTTAATGGTGACATAGAAGAAATTAGAAAATATCTTGAAGTCGATAGTCTTGAATATTTAACAATTGATGAAATGCTTGAAGCTATGGTTGACCATCCAAAAGAAAATTTTTGTACAGCTTGTTTTTCGGGTAATTATCCTGTCCCAGTTGAATTAGGAATTAAAAAAGAAGAATATGATATTTGAACATGAATCTATTTCCTAAATACTTTTTTGAAAATATAATTAACATTCCCAATGCTCTAAGCTTTTTCAGATTACTATTATCAATCCCAGCTTTATATTTTTTGCAGAATATGAATTCAGACCCACTCAATCGTAAATTAATGTTAATAACAATATTCATTGCATACATAAGTGACTTTTTAGATGGCTACATAGCACGTAAAAAAAATTGTATTACAGAATTTGGAAAAATTATTGACCCATTAGCAGATAAAATTTTTATCATCATAATTGCTATTCAACTTTATCTTCAAAATGAAATTGTATCTATTTATTTCTGGATAATTTTTCTAAGAGATTTAATAATTTTCTTAGGTGGATTTTATGTAAGCAAAAAAATTGGAAAAGTTTTACCATCAAACATGCTTGGTAAAATTACAGTTTTATCGATAGGAATTTTTTTATTTCTTACAATACTTGGAGTAAATAAAATATTCTGGCTTTATAGAGTATTTTTTTATTTAAGTATAGCCTTAAGTATATTATCAGTAATTGGTTATGCTTTAAGAGCTTATGAAACAATCAAGAAGGCAAAAGTATGAAGTTATTCGGAAATATTAATTTCAAAAAACTTAAAGAAGGTTTAACTAAAACACGAAATAACATTTTTAATAAAATTACAGAAACAATTACACGAAAAGCTGTAATTGATGAATCAACACTTGAAGAAATTGAAGAGATTCTAATTACAAGTGATATTGGAATTTCAACTACAGAAAAAATAATCCATAAAGCGAGAACTCTTCTTCTAAAAGAATCCGAAAGAGATTCAGATAAACTAAAAGAAATTATTAAGTCAGAATTACTGTCATTACTTAATATCAATAATGAAAATTATGAGATAGAAAAGTATAAACCATTTGTAATATTAATTGTAGGAGTTAATGGTTCTGGAAAAACTACAACAATTGGAAAGTTAGCTTATAATTTTAGAAACTCAGGACTAAAAGTTACGATTGGTTCAGCAGATACTTTTAGAGCTGCTGCAAACGAACAATTAGAAATTTGGGCTAAAAGAGCAGATGTAGAAATAATTAGTTCTGATACAAAAGATCCTTCAGCTGTTGCATTTGATACTATTAAAGCCGCACAGAAAAATTCTTCTGATATTGTCATTATTGATACAGCTGGGAGATTACATACACATAAAAATTTGATGGAAGAACTTGGCAAAATTAAAAGAGTCATTAATAATTTATTACCATATGCTCCAAATGAAATTTATTTAGTTATTGATGGTACTTCAGGACAGAATGCTTTATATCAAGTAAATGAATTTGAAAAATATACAAACATCACAGGCTTGATTATAACTAAATTAGATGGAACTGCTAAAGGTGGAATTGTATTTCGAATTGCTTCAGAAAAAAATATTCCTATAAAATACATTGGAGTAGGAGAGGGAATTGATGATTTGCAGGTATTTTCCCCAAAAGATTTTGTAGAAGCAATTTTGGATTAAAAATGAATAAGGTTGAAGATAAAAGTTATTTATTTCTTATTAATCCTGCTGCTGGAAACTGGCGTGGATTAAAAGTTATTGATATTATAAAAAAATACTTGGCGCAAAAAAAAATTAATCATCATATAGAAATTTCACAATCTCCAGGACACATTAGTGAATTAGTTAAGAAATTTTCAAAACATTTTACTCATCTAATTTCTGTAGGAGGAGATGGAACATTAAATGAATTAATAAACGGAATTGATAACACTTCAATTAATACCATTGGCTTGCTCCCAATTGGTACTGGCAATGACTTCGCAAGAAATCTAAAGCTAAACAAAGATATAAACCAAAATTTAGATTTAATATTTAACAGCAATAAACATTACTCGTTTGATATTGGTCAATCAATTATATATGAAAATGGAAATTCAATAAAAAAATCACATAGATTTATTAATAGTCTTGGAATTGGTTTTGATGCATTAGTAGCTAAGATTAATCAAAAGTCTAAACACTTATCTGGTTTAATTTCATATCTTTACGCAGTTATTTTAGCATTAATTAGAAGAAAAGATATAGATGTTGAAATTGAATTAGACAGCTCCACAAAATTATTTGGCAAAAAATTACTAATAGCAGTTGGCAATGGTTATACTACAGGCGGAGGTTTTTATTTGACACCACAAGCAAAAATAGATGATAATATGCTCGATATTTGCATAATTGATTCTGTATCAACAATAAAAATATTGAGTTCTCTTCCAAAAGCATTATTTAATAAATTAGATGAAGTAAAAGAAGCATCATTACTGAAATTTATTAATGCAAAAATAAAAATACATGAACCTGCATTAGTCCATACAGATGGAGAGATTATTTCAGAACGAGCAGAAAAAGTCGAAATATCAATATTAAAAAATGAACTAAAAATTATTTCAAATTAACTATGTTAATGAAAAGACCCCAACATAAAGATTTCGAATTTATTCCAAGATTTTATGACCCCGACAAAGATCCAGAAGAACGATTAAGACGTAGATTAGGTTTTAATAGAAAAAGAAGATTTAAGAGAAAAGGGAGAAGTCCAATTTATTGGCTGGTATTGTTATTAATAGTTATTTATTTCTACTTAAAATTAAGCGGTAAATTATAATTTTTTTTAAGAAATCTTAGTTTACATAATATACATTATGTGCTTATCTATGAATCTATTTCAAATGATAAACAGCATTTAAGTTTTCCACAAGGGCCGCTTAATTTTCCCATACTTGAAAGCAGATTCTGTTCTGTAGCTAATTGTGTAGTTATTCTTTTAAAGCTATTTAGGAATGCAGAACAACAAAATTCACGTCCACATGTGCCTATGCCACCAACTCTTTTTGCTTCATCACGTACACCAATCTGTCTTAACTCAATTCTTGTTTTGAATTCTGCTGCTAAATCTTTTGCTAATTCTCTAAAATCAACTCTTCCATCAGCAGTATAAAAGAAGAATAATTTTTTTCTATCAAACTGAAAATGAACACTAACTAATTTCATCTCAAGATTATGTTTTTCAATTGACTTTTGAAATATTGGAATTGCCCGTTCTTCGTCAGCTAAATTTTTTCTTACTCTTTCTAAATCTTCAGTAGTACATTTTCGTACAACTTCAGGAAGAGGTTCATCAATTAATCCTAATGAACTTCTTTTAAATCGAACAATTTCACCTAATAACTTAACTTGGGCAATTTCCAAACTCTCATCTTGCTTAACTATTATAAAATCTTCAGCATGTAATTCTTCTGAAAATTCTGGTGGAATCAAACAAAAATTACAACTCAAAAGTCCATTACATTTTACTTCGATTATGTTTCTTTTATCAAAAGGTACTTTTGCATCTAATGAATGACTACAATAAAAACAACTGCTTACATTAGCATTGAAATCATAAAGTTTCTTTATGATTATTGAATTGTAATTGTTATGATTTGACCTCTCGTTTAAATTTCTTATAGACTCGAGAGATACTTTATCAGGATTAGGTAAATTTATATGCGACACTATTAATTCCCAATTGATAATGAAGCCAGTTCAAATATAAGATTAAGTGATAATACATTCAAGTTAAGATTTTTACTGCAGCTTTCTTCCAAAAATTCTAACTTATCATACAACTCCATTATGTTTGCATTACCAAATTTCATGTTAAATTTATCAATTGTTTCTCTATAATCTCTGAAATAATAATTATTATTGTGAAACCTTCCTTTAACAGCATCATCAATCCATGTTTTTACAAGACTAATAATAATTTTCAAGTCATCAAGAGAGTTATTAGTCATCGATGCCAATAATTCCTGATAAGCAGTTGAATATCTTTTACCTATACTGTATCTAAGAATAGAAATTACTTTTTCTAATAATAAATCAAAATCCTTTTCAACTAATAAAAGTGCTTTTTGAACTGAACCGTCAGAAAAATGAGCAACTTTTTCAGCAGTAGTTTTATCTATATCAAAATATTCTTTTAATATTTTTGCTACAGCATTTTCACTTAATGGATTAAAATTAATAATCCAGCATCTTGATTGAATTGTCGGAAGTAATTTATCGATGTTTGAAGTTAATATGAAAAAAATTATACCTTCGGGTGGTTCTTCTAAGCTTTTCAGTAATGCATTTTGAGTTTGTTCATTCATTAAATCTGCATCAAGAATAAAAATAAACCTCAAAGGCGCATCTTCATATTCATATTCGATAAATTTTTTGATATCTCTAATACTGTTGATTTTAATTGTATTAGCGTCTTCTAAATAAATTTTATAATAAGGATTAAGAATTTTTTTACTTAATTCTGCTTGAATCAATTCAATCTGTTCTTTAGAAAGTTTATCAATTGAAGAATCTTCAGCTGTTTCTCCTTTTGCGCGAGGCAAAGGGAAAATTAATTTTACAAATGGTTCTTGCAAATTTCCAATTTTTTTTAATGCATTAATCTTTATAGAATCAGGAAATTGTGAATATAAAATTTGAGCGTATTGAAGTGCAGTAAAATATTTACCAATTCCTTCCAAACCATTAAAAATAAAGGCGTGTGGGACACGCCTTGACTCAAAGAAATTAATTAATATTTCCTTTGCCTGACTTTGTTCTATTACTTTACCCCAGTCGTAATTCATATTTATGATTTAAATTCATCATCGTCTGTATAGAAGAAATCTTCGTCGCTGGGATAGTCAGGCCAGATATCTTCAATTGATTCGTAAGGTTCATCAGAATCCTCCAATTCTTGGAGGTTTTCAATTACTTCAATTGGAGCACCGATTCGTTCTGCATAATCTATTAATTCTTCTTTTGTTGCAGGCCATGGAGCGTCATCTAAATATGAAGCTAATTCGACGGTCCAAATCATAGTTTTAATCCCTCCTTTATTTTTTTACAATCTCAAAAAGTTTAACATCTTCTAAGATAAAATTTAGTGGATTAAGAGCAATTCCATCGTGTCGAACTTCATAATGCAAATGTGGTCCTGTGGTGAGAAATCCAGAATTACCAGTTTTAGCAATTAAATCACCACGACTAACTTTTTGTCCAAGTTTTACTTTTACGCTTGATAAATGAGCATAAATTGTTCTATAACCAAAGCCATGGTCTATTTCCATAGTCAATCCATATCCACTTCTGTTTCCAATAAAATCTACAACACCTGCACCAGGAGCATAAACATTAGTTCCAACATCGGTAATTATGTCAATCCCATTATGCATTCTTCTAATTTTTAAAATTGGGTGAACCCTCATACCAAAATCATCGGCAATTGTTCCCGAACATGGTTTAATTGCTGGTATCGATTCGAATAATTTTTCATTTTCTTTAAATTTATTAGAAATTTCCTCATAATTATCTTTTTCTAATTTAATTTTTAAGGATACTTTATTAATATAAGAATCAATTTTATCAAGAAAATCTGCGACTTCGCTCGGGCTATTAGAAGTTAAAGGTGTAAACGAAGACCCTCCAGTACCATAAATTTCATTATCATAAGTTAATGGTTCAAGATTTGCTGCCAGTCTTAAATCATGGCTCATTTCTGAAAGTTTAGATATACGTTCATCTAAACTTTTGTAACGCTCTACCATCTGGTAAAGCTTTTCTTTCAGCTCTTTGTTTGTCCTTTTTAATGCTCTGATTTCTGAATCTGGATTCAAAAACTCATTAAATACAAAGTAAGTTCCAAATAGAAAAAATGAAATCAGAACAGAAAAAAAGACAACAAGAAATACAAACTTTTTATAAAAGTTTTGTATTTCAACAAATTTGAGCTTTGATTTTGAAAAGTAGTAAAATTTTTTCATATCTTAACTTGTGGTGCGAAAATAATAAATGAATATCTGTGTGTCAACAAATAACTTAATAAATTTTATTCAAAATCATGCTCAAAATATTGAACTGTTCTATCAATATTTTCCCCTTTTTGTTTAATATATGTTAAGACTCTTTCATTAAAGACCTTTGCAGCATCATAACCATAATGTTTTAAGAGATAATTAATTGCTATAATTTCAGAAATAACTGTAATATTTTTCCCTGGAATTATAGGTAGTTTAATGTAAGGAATTTCTACATCAAGAATTTTCATGTAATTATCATCTAAGCCTGTTCTTGTGTAATCTTCTTTTTCGTTCCAAATTTCAAGTTCAACTATAACTTCTAATCTTTTTTGAAATCTTATTGCTCGAACTCCAAACATACTTTTAACATCAACAATACCAATTCCACGTAATTCCATAAAATGTTTTACCAATTCTGTTCCTGAACCAATTAAAATTCCTTCCCCCTTTTTGGTAAGAATTACTACATCGTCGGCTACAAGTCTATGCCCTCTTTCAACTAAATCCAAAGCTACCTCACTCTTCCCTATTCCAGATTTTCCTGTAAATAAAATTCCAACACCATAAACATCAACAAATGACCCATGAATAGTAATTCTTGGGGCAAATTGGTCATCAAGAAAATCGCCAATCAAATAAATTAATTTTGTAGTTGAATAATCTGAACCAAAAATTGGAATCTTATATTGATTTGCTAATTCTAACATTTCTGGTGGTGGTAGATTACTGTTTGTGATAATTACGCATGGGATATTAAACTTAAAAATATTTTCAAGTGATTTTCTTTTTTCTTCTGGCTTTAAATTATGAAGGTAACTCATCTCCGTATTGCCGAAAATTTGAATTCTGTTGTAAGCAAACAAATCCAAAAATCCAGCAAGTGGCAAACCAGGTCTGTGAAGGTTCTGATCTCTAATTAATCTATCAAAACCCACTTCGTCGTTAAGAAGTCTTAATTTGAATCTGTCCTTCGTGTTCTTGAAGAAAAAATCTACAGTTATACTTTCTTTTCTTGTGATATTTCTATCATCAAGTTTCATGACCTTTTCCTAGCAATTCTTTTTGTTTTTACTTTTTCAAGCTGACGAACTAATTTATCAATTGCACCGCTTACAGATTTTTCAAAATCATCACTTGATTGAACTACTGAGATTGTTTTGTGTGGAATCTGTAAAATTATTTCTGCTGTTTTAATACTATCTTCAGGCTTTGTATAACTTAGAATTACATCAACATCAAGAATTTGATCATTGAATTTTTCTAAGGATTTAATTTCTTCCTTGATAAAATTTTTTAATGATTCTTTTGCTCTGAATTTTCGTGATGTAATTTTAATGTTCATAACTACTCCTTTTATGATTTTGGGTGGGCTTGTTTATATATTTTTTTAAGCCTTTCGATACTAACATGAGTATATATTTGAGTTGTTGATAAATTTTCATGACCAAGAATTTCTTTTACTGCTAATAAATCTGCATCTCTATCAAGCATATGCGTAGCAGCACTATGTCTAAGCACATGTGGGCTCTTCTTTTTCATTTCAGTTTCTTTAAGAAAATTTTTTACAAGTCGATAAACAAAAAATCGATTAATTCTTTTTCCTTCATCATCCACAAATAAAGCATTATTATTATCCTTTCGGGAATTTAAATAATCCAGAATTATTGGAACAGATTTAGTTCCTAAAGGAACAATTCTAACTTTAGCACCTTTTCCCAAAATTCTTATATTCCTTTTTTTAACATCAATATCTTCAAGATTGAGATTGCATAATTCAGATACACGAAGCGCACATCCATATAACAATTCAAATATAGCTTTATCTCTTTTTTGTTGCTCGGGATTTTCTATTTTCTTTTCAATTGTTTTTAGTATTTCTTCATAATAATTACTGCTAATTGTTTCAGGAAGTTTTCTCTGAACTTTGGGATTGGAAATTTTTTTTACAGGATTACTATTAATGATATCATTTTTAACTGCAAAATCAAATAGCTTTCGAAGTGCTGATAATTTTCTTGCAACTGAACTTTTTGAATATCTTTTTTCATTTAATATCATGAGATAAGATTTGATGTGTCTTGTATTAATCTTTTCGATAGAACTTATTTTAAGTTCATCACAAAATTGAACGAAGTCATTGAGATCTCGTTTATAAGCAGACAATGTATTTTGTGATACTCTTGCAACACCGGAAAGTTCAGTTAAAAGATTTTCAATTATTTTTGAAATGTTATTTGTCATTTAAGCCACTTTTAGTTAAATAAATTCTTCCTCTTCTGAAATTACTTCATCTTCAGATTTTGGAAGTTTCCATGTGGCATAATCGCAATCTGGATATCTACTGCAGCTGTAGAATATTCTTCCTTTTTTTGTTTTGCGTGTAGTTAATTCTCCTTCTTTACATTTTGGACACTGAATGCCTGTTGTGATAACTTTTGTATAATCACATTCAGGATATTTTTCGCAGCCAATAAATCTTCCAAATTTTCCTTCCCTGAATACTGTTCTTGAACCACACTTTGGACAGGTTTCACCTGTAAATTTAGGTTCATTATTTTCATTATTCAATTCTTTTAGTGATTTAATGTTTTTACATTCAGGATAGTTTGTGCATGCTAAAAATTTTCCATATCTGCCAATTTTCAATTCCATATCAGCACCACATTTCTCGCATTTTATTTTTTCCAGATTAGCCTCTACCCTGCTCAATGTTTCTGAAAATGGTTTATAAAAATCATTGAGAACCTTGATGTAATCAATTTCGCCTTCTGCAATAGAATCTAATTCTTCTTCCATTTTTGCTGTAAAACCTACATCAAAGATATTCGGGAAATTTTTTATCAATATTTCATTAACTTTTCTGCCAAGCGGTGTAGGAATTAGTTTTCTATCCACCTGTTCAACATAATTTCTGTCAATAATAGTGCTTACGATAAGTGCATAAGTACTTGGTCTTCCAATTCCATTGCTTTCAAGTTCTTTAATTAACGAGCTTTCTGTATATCTTGCAGGGGGTTTTGTGAAATGTTGATTTGGTGTAATCTCAATTAAATTTAATGGCTGATTAATCTTCAAACCAGCTGGGATTCTAATTCCATTTCCATTTTCATCTGATGAATCTTCTTTAGATTCATCATAAAGTTTAAGAAATCCATCAAATAAAATTGTTGAACCAGATGCTCTAAACAAGAATTCATTTGCTTTTATATTAACAGTTGTAGTTTCAATTCGTGCAGATTCCATTTGAGAAGCAATGAATCTTTTCCAGATTAATTCATACAATTTAAATTGAGATTCATCGAGATATGGTTTTACATATTCTGGAGTATATTTTAGAGATGTTGGACGAATAGCTTCGTGTGCATCTTGAACATTTTTCTTTTTTGATTCATAAATTCTGGATTTTTCTGGAAGATATTCTTCGCCAAAATTTTCTTTAATGTAAATTCTTGCTTCGTTCAAAATTTCTTCACTCAAACGAGTAGAATCAGTTCTCATATAAGTAATTAAACCTGTTAAACCTTCACTTCCTATTTCAACACCTTCATAAAGCTGTTGTGCAATCATCATTGTTCTACGAGGACGAAATCTCAACTGTCTTGAAGCTTCTACCTGTAAGGTACTTGTTATAAAAGGCGGATAAGGATTTTTACGAGATTCTTTTTTATTAATATCAGAAATAATGTAATGATTTATATTCCTAATTTTATTAACAATTTCTTCTGCAAGCTCTTTCTTTGTTATTGCAAAATTAGTTTTTAAAAATTCATTCAATTCATCTTCGGTCATCTCGGGTTTTGGTGGAATTTTAATTTGTTTCCCATCTACTTCAAACAATTTTGCTTTTATTTCTTCCCCTGTATCTGTAGTAAAAACTGCAGTAATTGACCAGTATTCTGTAGGAATAAATTTTTCAATTTCTTCTTCTCTTTCACATATTAATCTAAGAGCTACAGATTGAACTCTGCCAGCAGATAATGAACTTCCGTATGAATCAATAACAGCTTTCCAAAGAAATGGACTTACTTTATAACCAATAATTCTGTCCATTACTCTTCGAGCGCGTTGAGAACTTACAAGTTTTGTATCAATTTTTTGTGGATTTTGTAGTGCTTCGTTAACAGCTTTTTTGGTTATTTCGTTAAAGAGAACTCGATGAATTTTCTCTTTATTTTTTCCATCAAGAATATCTGCAACATCCTGAGCAATTGCTTCTCCTTCTCTATCAGGGTCTGTTGCAATGAAGATTTTATTGGATTTATCGGCAAGACTTTTAATTTTTTTAATTATATCACTCTTGCCGCGTATTACAACAAGATTTGGTTGAAAATTATTTTCAATGTCGATGCCTAATTTTGTCTTAGGCAAATTTTTAATATGCCCAACTGTAGCTTCAACAATGTACTTATTTCCAACGTATTTATTTATGGTTTTTGCTTTGGAGGGAGACTCCACAAGAATTAAATCTTTGCCCATTATATTCACCATTAATTGACTGAATCGGAAGTATATAAAAGAACCCTGCTGCCAGGTGGAACTATTTTATGATTATCAATAATTGAAAGCAATACTAACCAATTTATATCATTTTTAGTTATTCGATTTTCAGGAAACAAAAACAACTGGTCAAGTATTTCTTCAAATGTTTCAGAATTAATTAAACCAACATTATAAAGATGCAATAGATAGTTATAATTTTCAGCACCAAGAATTTCTTTTTCTTCTTCTGTTAAAAAGCGGATTCCATTTTTATTTTTATATTCATTTTCCAATTTGCTTTTTTCAAATGTAATTTTATCAAAAAGTAAACTGAATGCAATACTCAAAGTTTGTTTATCATATTTTTTCTTCTTCATAAAATTTTGGTTCAATTCCTCAATCGAATAACCTTTGCCAATTCCTTCCAAAATTTTAGTTAATATGTCAACAATTTTTGAATTCATATTATTTAGTTAATTCTCCTAATTTTTTTGTTCTTTTAACAAGTAAATCTTCTATCTGTTTCATTTTTTTTCTGAGTGATGGCTTAATGTCGTCATAACCAATTAAATGCAATATTCCATGAATAATCAATCTTCTTAATTCGTCTTCATATTTTACCTTGTAAATTTTAGCATTCTCTTTTGCTACTTCACAACATATGAATATCTCTGCATCTAAATTATAATTTTCGTTTGAATAATTAAAGGAAATAACATCGGTCAAATAATTATGGTTCAAATAATTTTTATTAATTTCTAATATTGTATCAGGTTTTACAAAATTTATCTCCAAATTATTGATAGTAAGATTAAATTCATTTTTAATAAAATGAATTAATTTATGAACAGCTCTTTTATTTATAAAAATATTTTTTTCGTTATTTATATATAAACTTTTAATCAAAATTCACCTTTCACTTTACAAACTTCTCTGCTTCATTAAAATGTTGAATAGCTTTTTGAAATTGTCTATCATTCTGTAACATTACGGAATACCAGCCTACATCTTTGAATATGTCCCTTGCTACAAAAGCTTTTAATCTTGTTTTTGTGATTTCTTTATCTTTTAGATAATCTTCATAATTAAATTTTATTTTTTGGTCTTTTATAAAATTTATAAATGTTCTCAAATCATCTTCTGTAAAATTAAATTCATACATAAACTTTTGTAAATCATTTTTGTATTTCAATCTTAAACTCTCTCCGTTTTTATCCATGAATTTTCTAACAAAAAGATAATAAATATTATTCTTTCTTAGTTCGATTGAGAATTCAGAATCTTTATAATTTTCTACAATATAATCTGGAGTGATACCATTTCCTGCAAAAACTTTTCGTCCATTTTTAGTTTTATAAATTTCATTGGAATTTTTCATTTCAAGATTATGATACACATTATTAGAGTCTGATTCGTCCCTTTTATAAAGTTCTTCATAATAATTTTTTTTGTCTTTATAATTTCTTTGAATGGCTCTTCCAGATGGAGTATAATATTTTGCAATTGTAATTCTTACAGCAGAATTATCTGGCAGAACTATTTGACGCTGCACAAGACCTTTTCCAAAAGTTGTTTCTCCAATAATTAATCCTCTATCCCAATCCTGAATTGCTCCTGCAACTATTTCGCTTGCAGAAGCAGAGCCACGATTAACAAGAATTATTAATGGAATTTTTTCATAGGGATATTCTTTCTGTGCACGATATTCTTCATTGAATTCTTCCAATCTGCCTTTAGTGTAAACTATTAATTTTTTATCATCAATAAATAAGTCAGCAATTTGTACTGCTTGTTCAAGATATCCGCCGGGATTATTTCTTAAATCAAGAACGAGTTTTTTCATTCCGGATGATGATAATTTTTTCAAAGCATTTATCATCTCATTTGTAGAAGTTTCAGCAAATCTGTTTAAGCTTATGTATCCGATATCATTGTTGTAAATTAAATAAGCATTTACCGAGTAAATATTGATTGTATCTCTTACGATATTAAAATTAATTTGCTTACCAGTTGATGGACGATACACAGTAACTTCAACCTTTGTTCCTTTTTTACCTCTAAGTGAATTAATAACTTGTTCATTTGTAAAACCAACACAACTTTTACCATTAATTTTTATAATTCTGTCGCCAGAAATAATTCCCACTAATTCGCTTGGTCCGCCAGTAATGGGAGAAACTACAACGACAGTATCTTTAATAATTTGAAATTCAATTCCAATACCTTCAAAATTGCCGCGAAATTCTTCTTCAGATGCTTGTTGCTCTTGCGGCGAAATATAAATTGTATGCGGGTCCAAATTACTGAACATTCCTTCAATAGCATCTTCAACAAGTTTTTCTCGTTTGAGAGTATCAATGTAAAAGCTCTCAGTATATCTTAAAACATTTTCCAGTTTTTTAATTTGTAAATTTTGTCTGGTTGTTAAATATCTATTAAGCTGTAAACCAGCATAAATTCCAAGAAGAAATGTTATGATAACAACCGGCGAATATTTCAATAAATTCTTTTTCATTGAATTTATTTTTCAGGTTTCATTTGTGGAAATAAAATAACATCACGAATTGACGGCTGATTCGTAAGAAGCATTACTAATCTGTCAATTCCTATTCCCAAACCGGCAGTAGGCGGCATACCATATTCAAGAGCTCTGATGAAATCTTCGTCAATCTGATGAGCTTCTTCATCACCGGCTTCTCTCATTTTAGCTTGTTCTTCAAATCTTTTTCTTTGATCAATTGGGTCATTTAATTCGCTGAATGCATTGCAAATTTCTCTGCCAAGCACAAATCCTTCAAATCTTTCAACAAGACCTTCTTTGCTGCGATGTTTTTTTGCAAGTGGAGAAAGTTCAATTGGATAATCCATAACAAATGTTGGCTGAATTAATTGGGGTTGAATTGTTACTTCGAACAACTCATCAATTAATTTACCTTTGCTTTCACCTCCTTTGATTTCTATTCCTCTTTGTTTCACAGCTTTAGCTAATTCTTCGTAAGATGCAGTTAATACATCGATACCAGTATAATTTTTTAATTCATCAACCATTGAAATTCTTTTCCAAGGAGGATTAAAATTGATTTTATTCCCTTCAATTTCAAATTCAGTTTTTCCAAAAACATTCATACAAACAGTTGAAATCATTTTTTCGACAAAATCCATCATCCAGAAATAATCTTTGTAAGCAACATATAATTCAAGCATAGTAAATTCAGGATTGTGAGTTTTATCCATTCCTTCATTTCTAAAATCTTTAGAAATTTCATAGACACCATCAAAACCACCTACAATTAATCTTTTAAGATAAAGTTCATCTGCAATTCTTAAATAAAGGTCAATATCAAGAGCATTGTGATGTGTTATAAATGGTCTTGCTGTTGCTCCGCCATACAAAGGTTGAAGAACAGGAGTTTCTACTTCAAGAAGATTATTGCTGTCTAAAAATTTTCTTAATTCGGTAATGATTTTTGCTCTTGTTACAAAAACTTTTTTAACATCAGGATTAACAATTAAATCGACATAACGCTGCCTGTAGCGAAGTTCTTTATCTGCAAACTGGTCATAAATAATTTTATTACCGTTTTCATCAATTACTTCTTTGGCAATTGGAATTGGTCTTAATGATTTTGCAAGTAATTGATATGATTTGCAGTGAACAGAAATTTCTCCTGTTTTTGTTTTGAAAACATATCCTTCAACTCCAATAATATCTCCAATATCAAGAAGTTTAAAGATATCATAAATATCACCAAGGTCATCTTTCTTTAAGTAGATTTGAATTCTTCCTTCATTATCTTGGATATGAGCAAATGTAGCTTTTCCCATTCTTCTTAATGCCATTATTCTGCCGGCAATCTTTACATCCTTTCCTTCATATTGTTCGTAATTGTTTTTAATATTCATAGAATAATTGTTCACATCATAACTATAAGCATAAGGAAGAATGCCTTTTGAGATAAGCTCGTTTAGTTCTTCATATCTTCTTTGAATTAGTGAATTATATTCCTGTTCAAAATTGAAGTTTTCCAAATTAGCCTCCATTAATTTCTTACAAAATTTGCCAATTTATTACAGATATTATCTTGAATATAATTTGCCAGACTAGCTGGCGACAAAAAGTTATTAATCAATATTGAAAATGCTAAATATTCTCCTGAAACAGTTTTAACATAACCAGAAAGTGATGAACTGTAAGCATTAAATCCAGCTTTAGCACGAACATTATTTTGTGCGGCTGTTTTTATCATTCTATCAGAGAGTGTACCATCTACACCTGCAATTGGGAGTGAATCATAAAAGTAATTGAAAACATTTGATTTATATAAATAGCTTAATAGATTTACAATTTGGCGCGGTGTAACAAGATTTAAGAGAGATAAACCCGAGCCGTCTATCATAACAAGGTTTTCTGTATTAATTCCAATTTGATTGAATAAATCTTTGCAGGCTTTGATTCCATTTTCGGTTGTTCCATAACCATAAATTTCCAATCCTATGGTTTTTAATATTTGTTCTGCATAAAAATTATTACTGTTTTTATTTAATTCTTTGATAATCATTCTTAAAGGCACTGATTGATGAGTAAACAATGGAATTAAATTTTGATAGATTATAATTTTCTCTGATGTACTAATACTTCCAATTTTTCCTTTAACAATTATTCCTTTTTTCTCAAAAACTTCTTTCAAAACTGTCAGAAAAAACATTGTTGGATCTGATATTGAAACATTTTCAATAACTGGTTTTGAATTTTTTCTGATTTTCCCAGTAATGCTAATTAAGTTTGTTCCTCTTAATCTTGATACTTTAATAATTTGTTCTTCTGAATTACTTACTGTCAAAACTTTGCTTATAACAGTTACAAATTTTGTATCAGGATTAATTTTAATGCTGGCAGGAAAATTTATTTCTCCAGGTGAAATTGTAATTTCAATTGAATTATCATTAAAACTGAGAGCACCTGAAGGAGCAGAAAACCAATAAGATTCATAGTCCGACAACCATCCTTTCCCAAGTCCAACATTATCAAAATAAGAATCATCACCAAATATGTTCCCATCAATTTGAGTAATACCTTTTGCAATTAAGCTGTCTGCCCACTTCTCGAAAATATTTGTAATTGTTCCAGGGAAGAAACGATTGGAAATTGTTGGGTCACCGGTTCCTTGAATTATCAAATCTCCTTGAAGCACTCCATTTTTTATAACCCCATTTGCATACAAATTAGTTTCATAAACATAATTGTGCCCAAGAAGAATTAATGCAGCAGCAGAAGTAAATAATTTCATATTTGATGCAGGAACAAAAAGTTTATCTGCATTTCTTTTATAAATTACATCTCCAGTTTTCAAAGAACGGATATAAGCACCACAAAAAGCATTATTAAAACTTGGGTCGTTAAAAGAATCATCTAATTGTTCACGAAGTTCGTTTAACGAATAAAAATTGGAAGCAGTCTTTTTCTCTAAAGTATCTCTTTGAGCAAAAGATAAGGCAGTAAAAATAAATGTAATTAATAATACTTTATTTGCCATAAGTTTTGTATACATTCTGGATTTCAGTGTAACTTAATTTTCTATAACTTCCTTTAGGAAGATTTTGAATTGTAAAAGGTCCAAATCGAATTCTTTCAAGTTCTTCTACATGATAACCTAATGCACCAAACATTCTTTTAACAAAACGATTTCTTCCTTCGACGGTAATAACTTTTATTCTTTTGTAATCACCTTTTCGAACAAAGTTGATTTCTTCAAACTTACTTTTCCTTTTGTCAAGATAAATTCCTGTTAATAATTTTTCTTTGTCTTTAACCTCTAAATCCCGATTCAACAATACTTTATATTCTCTTGGAATTTGATTAGATGGATGCATAAGGAAGTTTGCAAAATCGCCATCATTTGTTAAAATCAGAACGCCGGTTGTATCATAATCAAGTCGTCCTACAGGAAATATTTTATGTTGGGTATTAATTAAATCAGTTACTTTTTTTCTTTTCTTTTCATCGCTTGTGGTTGTAACATAACCTTTTGGTTTATTCAATAAGAAATAAACCTTCTTTTCGATTTTTAATTTTTCACCATCTAAAGTAACAATATCATTTTCGGGGTCAACAACAAATGCAAGTTCAGTAACAGTTTTACCATTAACAGCAACTCGTCCTTCAAGAATAAAACTTTCAGATTTTCTTCTCGAAGCAATTCCACATTCAGCAATAAATTTATTCAAACGCATTTTCATTTTCTTCGCCTTCAGAATCTGATTGTGAATCTTCTTCTAAATTTTCTTCTACTTCGTTCATCATTATTCTTCTTTTTTGTTCTTGAAAATCTTCATCTTTCATAATTTCTTCAATCTCTCGTGGTTTAGGTAAGTCTGAAATATTTCGCAATCCAAAATATTTCAAGAACTCATCAGTTGTAACATAAAGAAGAGGTCTTCCAACCGTATCAGCTCTTCCTTGAATTGTTATTAAATTTTTTTCAAGTAATGTATTTAATGTATAATCTGAATTTACTCCACGGATTAATTCAAGTTCTGGTTTTGTAATTGGTTGTTTATAAGCTATGATAGCAAGGGTTTCTAATGCTGCTTGACTTAATCTTCTTTTGCTTTTCTCTGTTGACAAATATCCTACATATTTTGCATGGTCTGGTTTTGTAGCATAAACATATCCATTTGCTATTTTAAGGATTACAAATGCATTCCCATTCTGATTATATTTTTCATTTAGCAGGTCTACAGTTTTCTCTACATCTTCTTCTGTAATTTCAACATCGGGACCATCAATTTCTTTAATAGCATTAATAATTTCTTTAGCAGGAATTGGGTCATCAGCTGCAAATATCAAGGCTTCAATTACTGATATGTATGCATTATCCATTATTTAACCCATAAATTATGAAATCATTGAATCCTGTAGATTCTTTCAAACCGATTTGACCTGATTTAACCATCTCTAACATAGCAATGAATGTTACAATAATTCTAATTTTATTTTTCATTTCTTTCATTAATTCTTGAAAAGTAATTTGTGATTTTTCTTTTAGCTTTTTAGAGATATAATCCATTTGTTCTTCAATAGTTACATTCCACTTTTGAATTTGATGAACTGGTTGTTCAACTTTATCGAGCAAAACTTTTTTGAATGCTTTCATTAAGTCATAGATTGTAATATTCTTTAGCAATGTTTCGTAGTTTGTTACAGTTTCTTTGCTATCATATTCAAAATTTCCTCTGAAATTATAATTTCTCATGTTAGATTCCATGAAGCTCAATTCTTCGGACATTTCTTTATATCGTTTATATTCAAGTAAGGCTTTCACCAAATCAGCGCGGGGATCAATTTCTTCTCCTTTTTCATCGATTTCCTTAGGCAGCAGCATTTTTACTTTTATTTGCATTAAAGTAGCAGCCATAAGAATAAAATCACCAGCAATTTCAAGATCGAGCTGTTCAAGCATTTTAAGATAATCCATAAAATCTTTTGTGATTTTTGATATAGGAATATCGTAAATGTTCAGCTCGTCTCTCTTAATAAAAAATAAGAGAAGGTCAAGCGGTCCTTCGAAATGTGAAAGCTTGATTTTATACACTTTAACCCAATTTCATTTTTGAACGAACTTCTTCCATTGTAGTTGAAGCAGTCACTTTAGCTTTTCTTTCTCCTTCAATTAAAATTTCTTTCACCTGTTCAATATTATTTTCATAAAATTTTCTTTTTTCAATTATAGGTTCTAAAAATGAATTTATCTTTGCAGCACATTTTGATTTACATTCTACGCAACCAAGAACACCACTGCGACAATTTTTTTCTATTTCATCAGTTTCTTCTGGATTAAATTTTTTATGATAAGTAAATACAAGACAAATTTCTGGTCTGCCCGGATCATTTTTTCTAACTTTTAATGGGTCGGTAACTGCCTTTCTTAATTTTTGATTAACAATCTCAGGTTCATCAGAAAGCAAAATTGTATTTCCGAGTGACTTACTCATTTTAGCATTTCCATCGAGCCCAGGAAGTCTTGCAAAATTTGTAAGCAAAGCTTCAGGTTCAGGAAAAACTTCTCCATATTGATTATTAAAACGCCGAGCTATTTCTCTTGTAATTTCTATATGAGGCACCTGATCTTCACCAACTGGCACAGCCTCGCCTTTATACAACAAAATATCAGCAGCTTGAAGAACAGGATAACCTAAATGACCATAAACTACATTTTCAATATTCAAATCTCGAACTTGCTCTTTTAGAGTTGGATTTCTTTCAAGTCTTGCTTTTGTTATTAACATTGAAAAGATAAGAAACAATTCTGCATGTTCTTTAATTTGAGATTGCCGGAAAAGTGGACTTTTATTTGGGTCCAATCCGCATGCTAACCAGTCAATCAGCATTTGAATTGTATTTTCATAAATATTATCAGTTGATAAATCTGTAGTAAGAACATGATAATCAGCAATTAAATGGTAGCTGTCATATTCATCCTGCAGTTTGACCCAATTTTCAAGAGCACCTACATAATGTCCAAGATGAAGTTTGCCTGTAGGTCTCATTCCGCTTAAAATTCTCTTTTTTGCCATAGATTATTGGAATAATTAATTAATGTGGTTACAAAAATAATGAAAAAAAAGTTACTTATGCTTATTGAAAAAGGTAAGGTTTCCAGGATTCTTCCATTCTGCCGACTGCAGATTTAATAAACATAATATGATTAGGGGCATAAGGTTTAATACGAAGTTTCATACCTGCTTCTTCAGGGGTTCTGTCTCCTTTTTTATTATTGCAAGGAAGACATGCAGCTACAAGATTTTCCCAACTGTCATCACCGCCTTTAGATTTTGGAATTACATGGTCAATTGTTAGTGGCAAATCTCCTCTGCCGCAATAAGCACATTTGTGCCCATCTCTTTTTAAAATATTTCTTCGAGTTAGAATAATTTTTTTATAAGGAACTTTTACGAAGTCATTTAATCTGATAACA
Organism: Rosettibacter sp. KY25; assembly: GCF_057554405.1. NCBI lineage: Bacteria > Pseudomonadati > Ignavibacteriota > Ignavibacteria > Ignavibacteriales > Melioribacteraceae > Rosettibacter > Rosettibacter sp. KY25. Next base: position 169,360 of record NZ_BAAJAO010000002.1, read on the forward strand.
CTGGGCCAAGGAAATGTTTTTGAAACTGTATGAATTTTTTTACGTTCGTTATCTGCTACTAATTCGGCTTTGCCTAAAAGAATTAATACAATAGCCTTTTTAACATTGCATATAGTTAAAGGCTCGTAACTCTGGTTGAGCAATAAAACTCTTGCATTGAGTGAACCGTTTGAGCTGAATTTCCGTTCGAAGACCTGCCTCCGATTTTATGTTTTTTAATGGATTAATAAAATTTCCTTTCTCTTTACTTTACAAATATCGTAAACTCAATTAAATAATGAAAGAGCAAAACTTAGTTCCTAAAAATTATACCGCCAGCAAGCAGATAACCTTTTTCATCATAAAGAACCAATGATTGGCCGGGTGTTACTGCATTTTTTGGTTCAATAAATCTAACATGAATTTTATTCTGGTCAGAATAAATTACTTCGGCTGCGGTTGCTTTATCAGAGTATCGAATTTTACCAAAAACGATTTCTCCTTTTTTAAGTTCTGCTCTGCTTACATAATTAACATCCATAGCTGTAACATCTTTTTCGAGCAATTCTTCTTTATCACCAATTTCAATAATGTTCAAACTACTGTCAACTTTTTTGACATAAACAGGTTTTCCAACAGAAATTCCTAATCCTCTTCTTTGACCAACGGTATAAAATGGAATTCCTTTATGTTTTCCAATAACTTTTCCGTGATAAATAATATCTCCTTCTTCAATTTTATTAATAACATCAGGAATTCTTTCTCTTAAAAATCTTTCATAATTATTATCTGCAACAAAACAAATTTCTTGACTATCCGGCTTTGCGGCTGTTTTTAATCCAAATTCTTCTGCTAATTTTCTCACTTCAGTTTTTTTCAAATTTCCAAGTGGAAAAATTGTTCTGCTTAAACTTTCTTGAGTTAATCCCCAAAGTGCATAGGTTTGGTCTTTAGGATTATCTTCAGAATGCTTTAATGTAAATCTGTTTTCAATTTCATTATATTCGATGATAGCATAATGACCAGTAGCAACATATTTTGCATCAAGTGAGTCTGCTTTCTTGAGCAATTCTTCCCATTTAATTTTTCTATTGCATACCACGCATGGGTTTGGAGTTCTGCCAGAAAGATATTCTTCCACAAAATTATCTATTACAGTTTTTTCGAATGCTTTTGTAAAATCAACAGTGTAATGAGGAATACCAAGAACATCTGCAACATTTTTAGCATCAAAAATTGCATCAAGCGAGCAGCAGCCAGATTCAAATTTGGGTGCACCGCCAACTTCCATAAAGCCCCATGTTTTCATTGTTATTCCAATTACATCATAACCCTGCTTTTTAAGCAGAGCAGCCGCAACAGATGAATCTACACCACCACTCATAGCTACTATTACTCTTTTCTCGTTCACAACAAATCCTTTCTAATTTTTTTTGTTTAACAACAAAAATATAAAATAAGTTTAGAAATAAAATCTGTAAGAGATTTTTTGAGGAATCAAGAATTGTCTTTAGAAAAAGATTTTTGAGATAATACAGCCACACAGGTTACATAATTATCTGAATGGCTCATAGATACATGCAAAAGTTTATCTTCTCCCAGAAAATCTTTTAACCTTCCATGAAATTTAACAGTGGGCATTCCACTCAATTGATTATTAATTTCAATATCCTTCCAGCTGAATGTTTTATTAAATGGTGAAATAGCTTTTATGATTGCTTCCTTTGCAGCAAAGCGTGCAGCCAGATGCTGATATTTATTTTTTTTATTTAATGAATATTCCAATTCGGTTTTGGTATAAATTCTGTTCAAGAATTTTTCACCATAATTGTCAACACTTTTTTTTATTCTTTCGATTTCGATTATGTCAATCCCAAGACCTAATATCATATAACATTGTGTTTAATTAAAACAAATCAATTTTTGCATCGACTTTTATTCCGCTTGATTTAAGTTGTTCCAATAAAAGTAATGTTAAATCTTTGAGTTGTTTGATAGACAATTTCAGGTCTTCTATCATTTCTTTATCGTTAAGGGCTTTGCCTAAATTATTTTCAGATTTATTTGTTTTATCAATAAATTCATTTACGCTCGAAATTAATTTTTCTGAATTCTCGAGTGTTTGTTTTAATAAACTAATCGTAACTTTTAATGAATCTCTGTTTGTGGTCATGAAATTATTTACTGACTTTGTAAGTTCTGTGCCTTCATTCAATAAATCAGCAATTTTATCTTTATTGTTCAATATCAAAGTATTTAGATTGTTAGTCAAGTTATTCAAATTCGACAAAGAATTTTTTAGTTCGTTGTTGAATTGTGAATCCGCCAAAGTCTTATTTATGTGAGATAAAGAAAATTTAATTTCTCTTACTACATCAACAAGGTCGCTTTCAACTGTGCCTAATACTGCCATTGCAGTTGAAATATCACCAAGAAACTCACCTTTATGAGGAAGATTATAATTAAGTAAATTATTCGAAAAGCCGGGATTAATTTCAATTTTTTTACCGCCCATTAAATCGAGCATCATCACATAAAATTTTGCATCTTCTTTGAGCTCAATATCTGAATCAAGATTTAATAACACTTCAACTTTTGAACTGGATATTTTTATATCATCAACATATCCTTTTCTTACTCCATTTACTGTAACAGGGTCACCAATTTCAAGTCCTGCAACAGAATTAAATTCGACTGTCAATTTTTCCCTGTCTGAATTCATTGTAATATTTTTTGCCCAGCCGTAAATCCAGAGCAAAACAATTATGCCGATAAATACTGTGATGCCGACTTTAATTTCTGTTTTTCTTTGATCTTTCATTTTCCAAAGTGAGTTTTTTCAAATTATTAAATTCAATTGAATCTACTTTTCCATCTTCAATGATAATTTTTACATAGTCAATCATTGATTGAAATCTATTAATGGCAGTTTCAAAGTTTTGCTTTTTTAAGTCTACTGTTTTTGCTTCAATAAATGATTTTAAGGAATCATTATAAATGCTCTTATCCATTTTATTAAGCTTCTCATTCAATTTATTTAATGTAATATCCATAATTTTTTCTTTGCCATAGTCTTCCAATTTGTAACCATATTTTTTATAAAGATAAATTCCGCTGCTGATTAATATTGTTAGTAAAATAACTATTGTTAAAAAGCAACCTTTTTTCATTAAGTATCGTCTTGCTGTGAAAGTTTTTCAATAAGAACTTTTCTTATTCTTTTATTTGAAATTTCTTTGACGGTAAATTTATAGTTATTAAAAGTAAAATGAAAACCCTGAGATGGTATAATGCCTGCCTGATTTAAAATAAATCCGCCAACAGTATCATAATCTTTATTTTCAGATGAGAAATCAAATCCTAGTAATTCATTTAGTTCATCAATAGATAATTTTCCACTGACTATGTATTCATTTTCAGATAGTTTAATAATTTGTGATTCTTCTTTGTCATATTCATCACGAATATCGCCAACAATTTCTTCAAGAATGTCTTCAAGAGAAATTAAACCAGCTGTTCCGCCATATTCATCAACCACAATACCCAAATGGAGCTTTTTTTCCTGAAAATCATGAAGTAAATCATTTATATGTTTTGTTTCCGGAACAAAAAGAGCTTCTCTTGCAATTTTTTTAAGAGATAATGTTTTTCGCAGTTCTGGATTTTTCAAATAAGGAAGTAAGTCTTTTGCATAAATTATTCCCTGAATGTCATCCAGACTTTTCCCATAAAGTGGTATTCTGCTGTGCCCTGATTCTGTAATGATTCTCATCAATTCTTCAAAAGTAGCATTTAAAGGAACAGCAACAATATCAACACGAGGAGTCATAATTTCTCTTACCGTGACACTTCTAAAAGAAACAATCCCTTGAATTAGTTCCTGTTCATCTTGTTCTATTGTCCCTTTTTCCAAACTTAAATCGGCAAGTTCACTTATTTCTGTGCTGTGTAAAGCAGTTTTTAATTTATTTGCCTTCAGCTTTGATGTGCTTATTCTTAAAACATCTGTCAAAATTTTTGCTATCGGAAAAAATATTACACTAATCCAGTAAAGTGGAATTGAAACAATTTTTGCAAACTGAACAGGATATTTATTTGCCCATAGTTTTGGTGTTATCTCGCCTATTAAAAGAATAATAATAGTAAGCAAAATAATTTGAACACTTAAAGCTAATTCTTTTGGAATATGATAAATTTTAGCTATATCAAGTGCAATTAATACCGCAGTAATCGATGCAGCTATATTGACTATTGTGTTTCCTAATAAAATTGTAACGAGAAGTCTTCTTGGGTTTTCAATCAATAAGTTAATGTACCCTCCAATTAAACTGTGCTCTTTTCTGATTTCCTGCACTATTTTTTTATCGATTGAAAAAAGTGCAACTTCAGAACCAGAAAAGAATGCAGATAAAATCAAGCATATAATCAAAATGATAATGCGTATTATCCAATCAAAATCCAATTAAATTATAATCCTAACTTATTCAACATACTAATTAAAATGGTAAATCATCATCTTGAGAAGATGAAGCCAAATCAAAATCAGGTGGAATATTTGCCTCATCCTCAGTGCTTACATCAGTTTTACTTGATGCATTTTCAGAATTCGGTTCAATCTGCTCTTTGGCATCAAGAGGAATTAATTGTTCGGCAACAATTTCTGTAAAATATCTCTTTTCATCTTTTACAGAATATTCTCTTTTACTTATTCTTCCTTCAACGTAAAATTTTTTTCCTTTTTTAAGTGCTTGTTTATAAAAATCTGAGAGATTAAAACAAACTATATTATGCCAAGTTGTTTCATTTACCCATTCATTATTTTGATTTTTGTAGCTTCTTGATGTTGCAAGAGGAAAAGTTGTAATTGCCACATTATTTGTAGTAAATCTTGTCTCGGCATCAGCCCCTAAATTACCAATTAACATTACTTTATTTAGTGAGAAAGCCAATTTACTCACCTTTAATTTGTTATACTTTGCTTTATAAATTTATTATTATTAAATGAAATTACCAAAAATTAAGTTGAATCTTTTTCTTTTATGAAATAAATAGAAAAACTCTGTATCTCCAATGTATCAGAGATACAGAGTTTTAATTAAAATCAGTAATTATAATGAATATGCTAAGTTAACCCCAAATAGATGAGCTGTATTTGAATAAGTTCCATTAAATCCAAACTTTGAATTTGATACTTTTCTATCGGAGAATAAGAGCAATAAATATGAAATATCTAAACGTAGATTTTCTGTTAATTTAGCACCATAACCAATGTTTAATCCAATTCTATCTGCATCTGGTAAAGTTGGTTCAACGTATTCTGTTTTAACTGGATTTCTGTCATAAAAAATTCCGCCTCTTAACTTAAAAGCAGAAGTTACATCATATTCGAAACCAGTTCTTACAATAAATGTATTCTCATAATTTCTTTCAACTGAAGAGACATTTTGTTTACCATTGAGAGGATTTAAATCAAGGTCATAGTTTTCAAATGTTACTTCTAATTTATCATAACTTGACCATCCGACATACTGAAAATCAGCAGTTAACATTACATTATCTGAAGCTTTATATGCGATTCCTAAAGTAGCATTTTGTGGTGTAGTTAAAGGAGCAGTAATGTTGCCGTTCGGGAAAGGTAAATCTCCAAGCTGAGGATGTTTAAAAGTAGCAGGCTCGCTTGTTGCAGTTCCTTTGAGATCAAAACTTACTTCACTTCTGTAACTCAATCCAACTGATAATCTTGATAATGGTTTATATAAAATCCCAGCTGTGAACCCAAAAGCTGTTCCATCCCCTTCTAATGTTAATGTAAAATCGCCTCCAACTGGTGAAGGAGATTTTCTTTTAATCTTAACATCTGTCCATGCAAATGTACCCCCTACGCTTAATGATAAATTATCTAATAATTGATAAGCAACAACAGGAGTTACAAAGAACGATTTAAGCTGTGTATCAACTGCTAAATATTTACCTACCCATGTTGATGGCCAGGTAGTTCCTAATCCATAAGGATTATTAACTCCAATACCTGCATAAAGCTTATCTGTAATTTCCTGAGTTACATAAAAATTAATTGGTGTAAAAACTTGAGTTTTTTGTTCATACTCTAATTTAGTAGCTCCAGGGACTTTATAAGAACTTAATGGAGCAATTAAAGTAGAACCCAAATAAAATTGCGTTCCTTTTAATTGAGTTAAACCAGCAGGATTGAAGTAAATGGCAGAAGGGTCATTAGCAAGACCAGTAAAAGCTCCGCCCATTGCCATTGCACGAGCACCGTGCTCATTAAGTTGAAACCCACCAGCAAAAATACTGGCAGTCAAGGATATTGTTAGTAATAAAATTGGTAATACTTTTTTCACACAACCTCCTCTATGTTTGTTAAGAATTCAATGAAAATATAGTTATTTGTTTTATAAAAGCAAAAAGAATTATTTTCTAATTTATTGAAATTCAACAATTGTAATTCCATCTCCACCATATTCAATATTAGCATAATAAAAATTTTTTACACCTTTATAATTTGTAAGAATATTTTTAACAAGTTGTTTTAATGCACCAGTTCCTTTGCCATGTAAAATTTCAACTTTATCCAGACCTTGCATATTTGCATTGTCAAGAAATTTTATAATTTCAAGTTCAGCTTCATCTGCTCGTTTGCCTCGTATATCCAATCTATAATTAAGATTATCAGTGGTTATATCAAATTTTTTAGGATAATATTCTTCAACTTCTGATTTTTTTGCTGGTATTAATTCCGAATATTTTGCTTTTATTTTTATAGAACCAATTGTTAATAATGCTCTATTTTTTTCCTTATCCAATTCTTCAATTATTCCAACAGAAGTTGTTCCTTTAATCGAGGCATAATCTCCAACTTTTAGTTCATACTGGCTTTCTTCTTTTACTTGATGCAAAAACATTTTCTTTATTTCTTTTTTAGTGTTCTCAATTTCCTGCTTTTCCTTTCTCACTACATCACGAGCTGCATTTGATTCTTTAATATTCTTAATTGCATTCTCAAGCTTTTTATTAATCGTCTCAAGAATTTCATCTGCTTTTCTTTTTGTATCTGAAAGAATTTCCTTTTTTTGTTTTTCAAGCTTATCAATTTTTTCCTGATAGAGATTAGATAAACTTTTAAGTCTTAGATTTTCCAATTCAAGTTTATGAAGCTGTTCTCTAAGTGCTTTAGATTTTTTTTCAAGACTGATAAGAAATTCCTCGATTTTAATTTTATCTGTTTCTAAAAATTCTTTAGCACGATTTATAAATTTATCATCAAATCCAATTCTATGGGCAACTTCAAAAGCATAACTTGAACCAGGCATTCCCTGATTGAAAATGTAAGTAGGTTTTAATTCAATTGTATCAAATTCCATTGAAGCATTTTGAAAACCTTCAAGTTGATTTGCTATTATCTTAAGAGAACCATGATGTGTAGTCGCAAGCACTACAGCACCCTTATCTCTCAATGTTATTAAAATGCCAGAAGCAATTGCAGCTCCTTCTGTTGGGTCAGTACCTGTTCCAATTTCATCTATTAAGACAAGTGTTTTATCAGAAGCTTCTTCAATTATGTTTTTTATATTTTTCAGATGTGAACTAAATGTACTTAAATCATCTTCAATTGATTGTGCATCTCCGATATCAACAAGAACTTTTTCAAAATAATTAAAGTTTGAATCTGGATTTGCAGGAATAGGAATTCCAGATTGAGCCATTAATACAAGGATTCCCATTGTTTTAAGTGCTACTGTTTTACCACCAGCATTCGGTCCGGTTATTACAATTACTTTTTCTTTATCAATTTTTATGTTAAGCGGAACTGTATTATTAATTCCTATCTTTCTTATCAATAAGGGATGCCTTCCATCAATTATTTGAAAAGGTTTTGATTCATCATAAGATGGAAATGAACCAATTATTTCAATCGAATATTTTGCGCGAGCAAAAATTGAATCAAGTTCTGCAATTGTATCAAGTGTTTTTAACAACTCATTGCTTTGATTTCCAATTCTTACGGTTAATGTTTTTAAAATCTTTTCAACTTCTCTTTTTTCGGCAAACTTTAATGAAAGAATTTCGTTATTTAATTCAAGAGTTTCTTCAGGTTCTATGTAAACTGTTTGTCCTGTAGATGATTCTGAATGAATAAAACCGCGAACATGACGTTTGTGTTCTGCTTTTACAGGAAGTACAATTCTTCCATCTCTTTGTGTTATGTATTCTTCCTGAACAAGATAAGATTCACTTAACTGCTTTAGAAGTTTATTAACCAGCTTCTGAAGCGAAAACTCTTTTTCTTTAATTTCATTTCTAATTGATTTTAATTCATTGCTTGCATCATCTCTTATTTCACCGCTTTCTGTAAATACTTTGCTTATCTGATGTTCAAAGACTTTATCTACAAACAAAAAGTTTCGAAGTTCTAATAATTCATTATGTTCATTTTCTTTAGGCTTCAAAAATTGATATAACTTGCGGGATATTTCCGCAAGCTTCAATACATCCAAAATTTGCTTTGAACTTAGAATTACACCTTCAATCCTGCTCCGATATAATGTTTCTGTTAAATCAGGCAAGTAATCGATAGGCGGAATATCATTCTTGATTATAATTTCTTTTGCATAATTTACTTTTCTGCCTTCTTCAATTACTTGACTTAATGAATCAAAAGGTTTGAGCGAAAGGATTTTTTGCTTTCCTTTTTCTGTTACACAGTATTTAGAAATGTGGGATAATATTTTAGAGAATTCTAATTTTTCTAATGTATCAAATCTTATCATTTTGTTATAACAGAATCTATGGGTGGAGTTTTTATTGTATCTTTATTCTCGATAAAATTTTTAATTAAATCTGCTGCTTTTGATTGATGTCCGATTATCAGGTCAATCGATTTGGGAATTATATCAGCAACATATGAATACATTAAAGAATCTTTTTTAGTTTTTTCATTTGGGAAGCCAAGAATATCAAGCAGCAAAAAAATTCCGCTTAAGAAAAAAAATATTTGAACTGTTCCTATAATTCCGCCAATTAGCTGATTCAAAAATTTATTCAATTTATCAACTGGATGAATAATTCGTTTTAAAATTGAGGCAATCAAAATGACAATTAAAAAAATAAGAATGCCAGAGATAACATTTGATAGATATTCATCATTATTAAAGAAAGGATTTAGATATTTACCAATTGTTTGTGAATACTCAAACGCTAAAAAGAATGCAGCAACAATTCCAATGAGTCCAATAATTTTTCTTACCAAACCATCTTTAAAACCAAGAATGAATCCAATTACTGCAATTGCAATTATTAAATAATCTATGTAATTCAATTCATGCTCAGAAATTTTTCTACAATTTCTTTTATTACTTTACCATCTGCTCTGCCTTTTAAGGTTTTGGCAGCAAGCGGCATTAAACGCGGGAAATCATTTTTGTCTTTAGCATTAATCTCTGCCGCAATTTTTTTAATTTCTTCTAGTATTTCTTCATTTGTTAATTGTTTAGGAAGATATTCTTCAATAATCTTGAGTTCATTTTCTTCTTTTTCAGCAAGTTCAGGTCGATTAGCATTTCGATATTGTTCAATAGCTTCCTTTCTTTTTTTTGCTGCAGCAGTAAGAATACGAATTTCTTCTTCAGGAGTTAATTCTTTGCCAGAACCGCTTTTTTCGAATTCAAGTATTAATGCTCGAATTGACCTAATTGTTTCAAGCCGAACTTTATCGCCAGCTTTCATTGCTTCTTTCAAGTCGTTATTAATTTTATCTCTTAAGTTCATATGCACCTCAAAAAAAAAGGCAGGCCATTTTTGAGAATAACCTGCCTCTTATTTTTTAGAAATCTATTTTTATATTTTCAGCATAGCTGAATAGTTTATTCGCAGACATGATGCTTTTCTGAGTTCCTGTTGAATATCAGTAACTATTCCCATTTCAGAATTCTTATCAATTCTTAAAGATACAATCACATTAGGCAATGCTAATCTTTTTGCATACATAATTTTTTGAATATCTTCGAGTTTAACAATACTATCGTTTAATTGAATTCTGCCATCATATCCTACCCAGATGTAAGAAATTAATCTTTTGTTTTCAATTTTTTCAATTGCCTTTGCTTCAGGTAATCTGAATTTTACAAGCACATCAACTTCGCGTAATGTTGTTGTAACCATAAAGAACAAAAGCAGCATGAACACAATATCTGGCAGAGATGCAGTTGGAATCTGCTGCTTAACCGAAGCTCTCTTTTTCTGAAATTTCATCTATCAACCTCAAAATTATTTTTTTACAGTTTCTGGTTCTGCAATACTGATTGTAATAGGTATCTTTTCTTTAATTTCTTTCATTTCTTCACTTCTATCATCAATATCAATTAAGCGTTTGCCAAATCTTGAGCGGGCATATTCTTCACGCACTTGAAAATATGCATCTTTTATCTGGTCTAACGCTTGAATATACAAATTGTAATTTGTCTTTCTATCAGTTTTTATAGAAACTACAAGTTTTTTATTTGCAGGTAAATCAATCTTACTTTCGATTCTTGGTTTCAATACTTTTGATATTTGAGGTATTGCAATAATTTCATTGTTAAGGAGAACATCACCATTTTCATTAATCAAAACAGCTGCAAGTCTATCTTTAGAAATTGGTACCAACTCTTGTTCTCCTGGCGGAATATATTCTGGTAAAACAAGTCCAATACCTGTGTCAACATCAATTACTGTGGAAACCAAGAAGAAGAGCAGAAGCAAGAATGATATATCTGCCATAGAACTTGTAGGAATTTCTGCTTCTGGAAGTTTTCTTTTCTTTAGCTTAACCATTTTAGAGTTCTCAAATTAATTAAACTTGTTTTTTAGTTTTCAATTCATAGAGAGCATCAATCAATTCAATTGAGCTTTCTTCCATATCAGCTACTAATTTGTCGATACGGGAAACAAAATAGTTATAAAATACTTGCAAAATCATAGCAACAACAAGACCAAACAAAGTAGTTAACAAAGCAACAGAGATACCGCCTGCAACGATACTAGGTGAAATTTGAGCAGCTTCTTTAATAGCATCAAATGCTTGAATCATACCTTGAACGGTTCCGGTAAAACCAAGCATAGGTGCAAGTGCGATAAATGTAGAAATCCAGATTAAACCTTTTTCGAGGAAACCCATTTCAATAGCACCATAAGCCATAATAGCTTTTTCTGCTGCATCAAGTCCTTCATCAGCTCTTAATAAACCAGCATGGAATACTGAAGCAATTGAGCCTCTTGTATTTTCACATAATTTTATTGCTTCTTCAACTCCACCATTTTTTAATGCATCCTTAACCTGAACAATAAATTTCTTTGTATTGATTGTTGCTCTTGATAAAGTCCAGAGACGTTCAATTGCAAAGCCTAATCCAATAACTAAGCAGCCAAGAATGGGCCACATAAAGAATCCGCCTTCTATGAATTTTTGCTGTAAATATCCTACTAAGCTTGGTTCTTGGACCTGGGCTAAAATTGTCATCATGAATCCTGAGATATGTGTTAGTTCCATATAGGAAAACCTCCAATTGTGTTAATTAATAAAAATAATTTTCAAAAATTGTGTGGCTAACATTAAATAAATGAGCCAAAAAAGTCAATAAATTATTTTATTGACAAAACAAAATTAATCAATTTTCTATCAATTCAAAAAGTGGAATTATATTTCCATTAAAAATTTTCCACTCATCAAAAATTTTTTGGACTATCTTACAAATTTTTTCTTGCGGGATTAACTTTGCTTTATCTTTCATCCACTCTCTATTTTCTGGTGTGTCAATGATGTATGGTGCAACAGCATTTGCACTCATATTAATTGACTTGCCTTCAACTGCTAAACTTTTTACTAAATAATTTAATGCATTCTTTGATAGACCATATGCTGCAATATTAGGTTCATTTACAAAACTTGAATAAGCTCCTGTAAAACAAATTGAACCTCCTTTGCTTCTTTCAACTAATTTCATAAAATATTTTGCAATAAGAAATGACGAGTTCAGATTTATATTTAATAACTTTTTCCATTCTTCATAAGGAGTATCAGAAATGCTTTTCCCTCCCCAGAATGTTCCAATTGTACTAAATAAAAATAATAATGAATCATCATCTGTTTTTACTTTTTCAAAAGCATTTTGAACATTTTGTTCATCAGTTAAATCATTGATATAAACAACTTCTACATTTTTTGATTCAAATTTTTTTTCTAATTGTTTTCTTGTAAAGAAATAATATTTATCATAATCTTGATTTAAAAAATATTCAACAGCAGTACTTCCAAGATGTCCTGAAGAACCAAACAATAAAAATATTTTATTCATTTTTCTTTCCTTTCTTTTATGAACTTAAATTTTGCACCAACTGGATAATGGTCACTAAATCCTCCAATGTATCTGTTGCCTGAATAAGTTGGAATTGGAGCCCCAATTTTTTCACCTGTTTTTGAAACCATAAATGAAGGTTGAATTATTTCAAAACTATCACAAATATAATCAAGTTTAGTTTTATCAAACATTGAAGATGAAACAATAATCTGGTCGAGCATATTCCAGTCACTTCCATAAAGATAAGTTCCTCTTCCATTCAGAAATTTTTTGTAAGAAAGATTGATTAATTCTTTCGGTCGGGGATTCTCTTTTTCACAATCAAATTCTTTCGCATTAAGAATTTCATTTAGAGAAATATTATCCGGCTCATCATTAAAATCGCCAAGAATGATAATTTGTTCTTTATCATTTATTGAGAATAATGAATCAACTTTTCTTCTCAATACTTTTGCTGCAGCTATTCTGTTTGGCTCGGATTTTACTTGTCCCCCCAATCTTGAGGGCCAATGATTAACAAAAATTTGCAGAATTGTATTGCTTAATTTATGATTCAATGTAACGTGCAATATATATCTTGTTTTTGCACCGGTTGGCAAATTTACTTTTAATGTATCAACAGAAATAATATTGAAAATATCTCTGTCATATATTAATGTAACATCAATTCCCCGTTCATCAGGTGATTCTCGATAAACTGTTACATAATCTCGATATTGAAGTTTATAAAGTAACTTTTTTACAACATTAATGTTTTCAACTTCTTCAAGTGCGAGTATATCGGGTCCGCAGCCATCATTCATATAATTAATAACTCTGACAAGATTTGTAATTTTTTGTTCAAGTCTATCCTCAGTCCATTGCTTTTTGCTTGTAGGAAGAAATTCTGAATCATTTTTTAATGGGTCATCTTCTGTATCAAACAAATTTTCTACATTCCATGCTGCAATGAAAATAGTATCAGTGTGTTGATTGCTCTGACAACTAATTGTCAAAGGCAGCAGCAAAGTTAAAATAACATATAGATTAATAATTTTTTTCATAGTCTATTGTATGGTTATTAATTGTTCTAATTTTTATTTTCCATAGAGAATATAAAAAAATAATTAAGTGATATAAAGAAATAATATGAAAGAGAACAAAAAGAAATTTGTAATAATTGATGCTATGGCTCTTGCTTACAAGGGCTATTATGCTTTTATATCGAGACCATTAATGACTTCCAAAGGTGAACCAACTTCTGCAGTCTATGGATTTGTAAGCCAGTTATTAAAAATTATTGAAGACACAAAACCAGATTACATTGCAGTAGCATTTGATTCAAAAGAAAAAACATTCAGACATGAGAAATATGAAAACTACAAATCATCACGCGAAGAAATGCCAGAAGATATGATTCAACAAATTAGCAGAATTAAAGAAATTATTGAGGCATTTAAAATTCCAATTTATATTCTTCCAGGATATGAAGCAGACGATTTGATTGGGACAGCTGTAAAAAAAGCTTCTAAATCAGGATTCATCTGTTATGCGATTACACCTGATAAAGATTTTATTCAGCTTGTTTCTGAAAATGTAAAATTAGTTAAACCTGGTAAAACTACGGATGAAATTATAATTATTGATGAAGATAAAGTTCGCGAAGAATACGGATTCGAACCCAAACAAATGATTGATTATTTAGCACTTGTTGGCGATTCATCCGATGATATTCCTGGTGTTGCGGGGATTGGCCCAAAAACCGCTTTGCCTTTAATTCAAAAATTTAAGTCACTTGAAAATATTTATAAAAATCTGGATAAAATTGAAAAACAAAGCATTGCTAACAAACTTCTTGAAAGCAAAGAAAATGCATTTTTATCCAAAGAACTTGCAACAATAAATACAGAAGTTCCATTTGAAATAAATTTTGAAGAAGCAAAATTTCAGAAACCTGATTTAGAGAAATTATTAAAGATTTTTAATGAGCTTGAATTCAAAACTTTTGCATCGAGAATTAAAAAAATGTATTCCGATGAAACTTCTGAAATTAAAACTGAAGAGGTAATTGAAAAAATTCCTGAGAATGAAAACATTCAGGTATATGACAAAAGCAAGGTAAGATATCATTTAATTACTACAAAAGAGGATGCAAAAAAACTTGCGGAAAAATTAACTTCACATGAATTATTCGTATTTGACACTGAAACAGATTCTTTGAATACATTCACTGCAAATTTGGCGGGATGTTCTTTTTCTGTAAAACCAAAAGAAGCATGGTTTGTTGCAGTTAATCCTCAAAGAGAAACTGATGGTTTATTTTCGGCTGATTTATCTGAAAGATTGCCTGTTGATGATTTTATAAAAATTTTCAAACCAATTTTTGAAAACAAAAAAATCAAAAAAGTTTGTCAAAATGGGAAATATGATATAGCTGTTTTAAGAAAATATAATATTGAAGTAGAAAATTTTTATTTCGATACAATGCTTGCAAGTTATGTTATTGACCCTGACCAAAAACATGGAATGGATGAACTTTCTGAAAAATATTTGAACTACAAGCCAATTCCTCTTTTAGAATTAATTGGCTCAAAAAAAACACCTGAAAAAATTTTTGAAGTTGATGTAGAAAGATTATCAGATTACTCATGTGAAGATGCTGATATAACTTTCAGATTATATGAAATTCTCGATAAAATTTTGAAGAAAGAAGGATTGGAAAAAGTAGCATACGAAATTGAATTCCCTCTTGTTCCAGTGCTTGAAGATATGGAAAGAACAGGTGTTCGTGTTGATACAAAAATTCTAAAAGAGTTTAGCAAAGATTTACAAATTCTTCTTGATAATTATTCAAATGAAATTTACAGATTGGCAGGTGAAACTTTTAATATCAATTCAACTCAACAATTGCAAAAAATATTGTTTGAAAAATTAAAACTGCCCGAGACAAGCAAAACAAAAACAGGATTTTCAACAGATGCACGTGCACTTGAATCGTTAAAAGGCACTCATCCAATAATTGATATAATTATGGATTATCGACAGGTATCAAAATTAAAATCAACTTATGCCGATGCTCTGCCAGATTTAATCAATCCACTAACAGGAAGAATTCATACTACATACAATCAAACTGCTGCATCAACTGGAAGATTATCGAGCAATGATCCAAATCTTCAAAATATTCCAATTCGAACTGAACTTGGTAAAGAAATAAGAAGAGCATTTGTTCCGCGGGATAAAAATTTTGTTATTCTAAGTGCAGATTACAGTCAAATTGAATTAAGAATTATGGCAAGTATTTGCGGTGATGAAACATTAATAAAAGCATTTAAGAATGGTGAAGATATTCATCGCAGAACTGCTGCTCTTGTTTTCAAAGTTAATCCAGAAGATGTTACACCAGAAATGAGAAGAAAAGCAAAGGAAGTCAATTTTGGAATTTTGTACGGCTTAGGTCCTTTTGGATTAAAAACAAGATTGGGAATTTCTCAAGCTCATGCAAAAGAAATTTTTGATAATTATTTTAATTCATTCAAGAATGTTAAAAAGTTTATGGAAGATTCAATTAAAAAAGCACAGCAGAAAGGTTATGCAGAAACTTTAATGGGAAGAAGAAGATACTTAAGAAACATAAACAGTAAAAATAAAGTTGTTCGACAATTCGAAGAGCGTGTAGCAATCAACATGCCTATTCAGGGAACTGCTGCAGATATGATTAAATTAGCCATGATAAAAATCTACAAAGAACTTAAGAAAAGAAAAGCTCAAACAAAAATGATTCTTCAAGTTCATGATGAATTAGTTTTTGATGCTCATAAAAGTGAAGTTGATGAATTAAAATTTGTAATAAAAGATTTAATGGAAAACGCATTGCCGCTTAATCTCCCAGTTGTTGTTGATATTGGAATTGGAGATAACTGGCTTGATGCTCACTAATTACCAATCAAAAATTTGTAAATCAAATAGCCAAAATTGATTTGCAATAAGCCAAATGCAACACCGCTGTAAAGATCAAAACGATTTACTTTTTTTAATGTTTCTTTATCACCAGTTAATAAATATTCGTCATACTTTTTATCTGCATTAATTTTGAAATATGCAGCTGTTGCTCCAAGTACTGCAGAAGTTCCAATTAATACTTTCAACCAATTAGATTCAGATAATTCTTCTTTTTGAAATTTGTTTAAACTAGAAAATGAATTTTCATACAAAATTGTTTGAAAACTGTTTGACTTTGGCAAATGAAAAGTAAAATTGAAATGCTGATTGCATTTAGAAATTTTAATTGTATCAATAACTTCACTTCCGTTCCATTTATTTAAATATTTCTTGATATAAATCTCATATAAACCTGAATCGAGCTCTGTTGTTACTATACCCCTTCCTGCAAAATTGTTATTAATAAAAATGTAAGAATCAAAATTGTCTGTGTTAATTGTAACTAAACTTTTACAATCCTGCGCACTTATATAATGAAATGATAAAAACAGCATTAAAAAGATTTTAATGAGCTTCATCATAATTTTCTCTAAAAGTTTTGTAAGCAAAAATTTGTCCTCTATCTACACCAAAAAAAATGTATCCATTATAAAAAACTGGTGATAATTTTATTCTTGTATCAAATTTTAGAGTTTTTTTGATAACACCATTTTCTGGATTAATGAAATAAATTTTTTTGTTGAAGTCAGGTTGAATCAAAAAATTTTTAAGAAGCAATGGAGTAGAATTAATTACTCCTCTTGTATCAATACTCCATTTTAGTTTACCATTATTTTTATCAATTGAAAAAATTTTTCCTGAAAGATTGCCAATGAAAATATTTTCGGAATTAAAAACCGGAATAGATACTATATTTGCATTGCTGTTAAAAATCCAGTTAATCTTATTTGTCTGAATATTAAATGAAAAAAGTTTTCCGCTGCTGTCACAAAAATATGCATTGTTATTATCGATAGTTATCCCATTAATGCAATATTCAGAAATTTTTTCTCTAAACAATATTTTGCCTTCACTTGATGAAACAAATAATAATTCTCCATTGTCATTTCCAAAGATTACAATATTTCCATCTGATGCCGTAATAGAATGAGTAGAAGTTTTTGTTTCAACAGACCAGATTTTAATTCCAGCATAATTAAATTTTATCAGCTCTCCTCTATCACTTAAAACAACAATTCCATCATTCAATTTGAGCATCTCGGTGTTAATGCTGCCTTTAATTTTTGTTTCACTCAAAGTTTTAGCATTATTAATATCTTTCATCACAAACAAAGAATAATTTTCTGACTTAAGATTAACTGCGAAATAAATTCTTAATTTATAAATTATTGGTGCAGCAGCAATCGAACCAGAAAATTTATAGTATCCAGTTGATTTCCCTGATTTAATATTAAATCCATAAATTCTTCCTGATAAATCACTCACAAAAAGAAAATCATTATTAATTATTATTGAAGTATTCGCTTGACTTCCGTTTGTTTCTGCTTTCTATAATAATCCTAATGAATCAGAAATTGATACATCTTCATAAAAATTTCTTTGAGGAATTTTGCCAAACATAAATATTCCAGAATCATCAGAATAAAAATTTTTTATTATCAAATCATGTGAACATGATATTAAAAATATTGATGATGTGAGAAATATTTTTAGATTTCTAAAAATCAAAAGTCCCACCCAAAGAAAAATTGATAAAATAATTTTGGTTGAAATCTATTAAAGTTGTTTTCTATTTTCTTTCCAATATCATAACGCAAAGCAATAGCATTGAACAAATTTATTCTAAAACCAATGCCAATACTTCCAAGAGTTTCTTTATAAGATTTATCCCATGCTGAGCCGGCATCAAAGAACAGTGCACCTCGAATGTTAAAAAAGCTTAATCCCAAAAATGGAAAGTTAACCTGAATTTTATCAATCAAAGGGAATCTCAATTCAACAGATGATAGCCACAACTTCTGACCTCTAATTGACCAGCGAGGCCATCCTCTTAAATCCCAGCTGCCGCCTGCAAAATATCTTCTTGCTTCTTTGCCATGATTTACAAAAAGAGCTGCTCTTGTGGCTACAGCACTTCTTAGTCCCAATCTAAAATATTTTCTGTAATCAATAATGAATGAATAATAATTCACATTGCTATACTTAACATCACTTGTGTAACCAAGCAGTATTCTAAAACGAGAACCATCAATTGGACCTGTAGAAGACCAGATAGAATTATCGTGCACAAAAGAAAGTGAATTTGAAACAAGCAGAGATTTTCTTGAAATGATATCACCAAACAATTCTTTGTCTGAATTTGCAATACTAACATCTGCTTCAATTCTTTGGAAACTTGAAAATGGATAATGCAATTCCAAGTAACCGCCAAATACTCTTTCATAAAAAAATTCATCTGATTCAGTAATATCGTATCTTCTGCCGGCATAATGGAAAATGCCATAGCCAAAATTTGTTCGTCTTTTCAAACTTATTCTGCTTATAGCCACGTTGAAATTTTTTAAAATTTCACTCTGCACTTCTGCGGTGTTATATACATAAAAAATGTATCTATCATCACCAAGCAAATCACTTAATGAAAATAATGCTCCGCCGCGTGAACCATAAATTGGGTCAGTAGATAATTGTCCAATTGCATAATCTAGTGTGTATTCGTTTTCATATTTTAATTTATCATACTCAGGGGGAATTACAATTTCTTTAGCAAGCCATAAGTTTCTTGATTTTATTAAATCAAATTGGACTGATGAATATGATGAATTTTTATTTAATGTAAGATTATAAAACTGGAATGAATATTTTTCAAATGCAGATGTAATTATTGTGCTGTCGTTTGCAAATGTAAAACTATAAACACTTGTTAAAAATTTTGTAACCTGTTCAATTTCTTTTTTATTATTTGCATAATTCATTTTCCAGATGTTGTAAGTTCCATCATAATCACAATTAAAATAAAGTTCAGTGTAATCAGGATTAAATTGCGGTGATGAAATATTTGCATTAACATAAGTGAGATAATAAATAGAATTACTCTTTAAATCATATTCGAACAAATTATACTTTTGCTGATATTCACCAGCAGTTCTATCTGAAGCAAAAATTATTTTTGAATTATCTTTATTAAATATTGGGTCAATATCTGAATAATAATCATCCGTAATTCTTAATAATTTGTCTTCTTCAAAATTATAAATGAAAATATCAGTATAACCTTTTTTATCAGCTGCTATGAAAAGAAGCAACTTGCCATCACTTGAAAATGAAGGTGAACGAATTGATATCAAACTTGTTTGTGAACCATTGGCAATCAAATCATTAAATCGAAGTGTTCTGATAATTTTATTTTCTTTTATCGAATAAATATGAATTACATCACTATAAAGGGATTTTGTTACGAAAGCTATTTTGCCGTCTTTAGAAACATCAAGAGTTTTTTCGAGAAGATGAAAAGCTTCAAATTTAGATTCTCTTTCTCCTTCAATTATAACTTCTGGATTTTGCATTTCTTCACTTTCAATATCATACTTCATCTTAAATACAGATGAATATCCATTATGATTCCCAATAAAATAAATTTCTTTCTTTCCATTGTTATCATAAAATCTCGGTTCAAAATTGAATCCAGTTTCAGTCAGCTTTTTTGATTTTATAAAATGCGGATAATTATTTTGAAGTAAAGGAAAATATTTTTGTTGAAGTGAGTAATACCACTTATTGCCAATGTCATTAAAAGTTTCTCCAAGTGTAAATTCTAGATTTTCCTTGAATGAACTAAACCTCCAAAAATTTTCCATCAGCTGAAGAATTTTTTCTTCGCCATAATTTTTTGAAACAAACTCTAAAAAACTTTGTCCTTCTTTATAAATTATGTATCCATCTGCAGCATCAAGGTCTTGAAGCGGAATAAAAAAATTGTTCAATACAAAATCACGCATAACCATTTCTGATTGAGTATCCCAATCAAATGACCAATATTCTGCCAATCCTTCAACAAACCAAAGCGGCGGCATTCTTTCAGTTTCAATTCGATGGTCTCGTAATACATTGAATATTTTATTAGTCATAAACACATGAACAAGTTCATGGCGAATAACATGCTTAAAACTGCTTATCGAGCCAAGATATGGAATAACAACTCGTCCTTTCATAAATTCAAAAAATCCGCCTACACCTTCAGGAATAAAGCTTGGTGTAATATTAGTTTGCTGAAAATGAATATGTGTGTTATAAAAGATGAGTGGAATTTTTGTAGTTACATAGTGATTAAATTTAACTTTGTATTCATCAAAAGCTTCTTCAGCAAATTGAGCACCAATTTTTGCAATTTGTTCGAAATCATCATAGTAATAAATATTAAAGTGCTCTGTTTTGAGCACTTTCCAATTAAATTTTTCGTATTGAACTTTATTTCTTCCGAAGAAATAAAATTGAGCAGATAAAATTTGAGGGAATAATAAAATTAAAAGAAAGTATTTGAAAATTTTATTGTGAGCTGCCCAAAAAGTAAAAATAGTTGTCAGGTTACAATTGAGAATATTTATTTTATTCTCAAGCTTGAAGAAAAAAATTTTCTGAACTAAATAATTACTTTTTGAGCAGCTGCATCTCAAAGACGTTCCTTAAGATAATTTATGTTGTCTATTGTAGTTGGGTCAAAACCACGAATGACAGCAAAGTAATATGTTGTCCAATCACCAAAATAAATTAAATCAATCAATCTCAATTTATAATTTGGTTCAGTACTTTTTATGTCAATTATTTCACAGCCAGATTTCCTAATAACATCAGATGTAATTATAAATCTTTTCTTCACTTGCGGATGATAATCATCATCCCAGATATTAATAAGTTTTATATTTATTTGTTGTGGATTGTAGCCTTCCCAACCCATAATTTCATTATGGTCGAGTTCAGGGAAATATGAGAAAAATGCATGATGTTTGGAATTTTCATTGAACTGTCCTTTAAATCTAGTTCCAACAACAGAAGTGTAATCAGAAACAGAATAAATTAATGGAACATAACCAACAAGATTTTCAGCTAAATTAAGAGCATCATTTTGTTCTTTTGAATACTCTTCCCCTTTTCTTTTCAATAAATCTATAGCTTGCTTAACATTTTCACTTTGGTCTGGAATTAGTTTTAATGAATTAAAAACATTAAGCACAGCAAAAAAATTAATCCATAAAGCAAAGCGAGGTTGATAACCTTTGAGAAGTTTTGCAACTGGAATATTATGTTGTTTTGCAATTTCTTCCATTTTTCCGCCAGTTGTTACACAAACAATCTGGCATTTCTTTTCTATTGCCTGATTTA
This sequence comes from Rosettibacter sp. KY25, assembly GCF_057554405.1. Classification (NCBI taxonomy): domain Bacteria; kingdom Pseudomonadati; phylum Ignavibacteriota; class Ignavibacteria; order Ignavibacteriales; family Melioribacteraceae; genus Rosettibacter; species Rosettibacter sp. KY25. The sequence continues at coordinate 190,989 of NZ_BAAJAO010000002.1, forward strand.
ATGCAGAAAGAGTTTCTTCTGTATTGCCAGAATAAGATGAAGCAATAACAAGTGTATTTTCATCAACAAATAAAGGGAGCTCATAATTTCTGTTTACGAGATAAGGATACTTCAATTCAGTTCTTAAATAATTTTGAATAAGTTCACCGCCAATAGCAGAACCGCCGAGACCAGTTAAAATTATGTTTTTGATTTTTGATGCGTCAATAGATGACAAATCAAGTTTTAGATTCCATGAATATTCAATTTGAGTATATGAATCTTTTAATACCTGAAATTGATCTGATGCATCATGTTTTTTAATCATTTCTGAAATACTCATTTTATACCTCAATATAAGTTTTTAATTTTATCCTGAATTTTTTGATTAAAGAAATCATTTAGTTTTTGATTTATTTCTTTTTCTGATTTTAGTTCAAGACATTGCTCAGCCAATTTTTTCATGTCTTCATATTTTAGACTTCGAATTATCTTTTTATGAAATGGGATTCCTGCTGCTGATAAACTCAAAGAATCGAGACCAAGACCAATTAATAATGGAACAGCAATTGGATCTGCCGCCATTTCACCACACATGCTAACAATTCTATTTGATTTCTTTGCTTCCGTAATAATATGATGCAAAGTTCTAATGACAGCGGGATGAAATTCCTGATATTGACCTGATACAATATCGTTCCCTCTGTCAACAGCAAGCAAATATTGAATTAAATCATTTGTTCCGATGCTTAAAAATTCTACTTCCTGAGCAAATTCTTTTGTAAGAACTGCAGCTGAAGGAACTTCAATCATAATTCCAACAGGAATATCTTTATCGAAAGCTTTACCTTCTTTCTGTAATTCATTCTTACATTCTTCAATTAACTGTTTCGAACTTATTACTTCCTGTAAAGATGAAATCATTGGAAGCATAAACCAGACATTCTTATGAGCACTTGCACGAAGAACTGCTCGAATCTGAGTTTTAAATAATGAGGGGTTATCAAGTAAAAGACGAATTCCACGCCATCCAAGCATTGGATTTGGTTCATGTAAATCTACTGGTAAAACTTTATCTCCTCCAATATCGAATGCCCTGACAATTACAATCTTAGGATAAATTTGTTCAGCAATTTTTTTATAAACTTCATATTGCTTGTCTTCATCAGGAAAAACTTCGTACTCTTCGAATAGCTGTTCAGTTCTTACAAGTCCAATTCCATTTGCACAATTATGAATTATAAAAGTCATCTCTTCGGATAAATCAAGATTTGCAAAAAGGCTGATTTGTTTTCCATCCAATGTTTCAGCTGGCAGTTCTCTTAATTTCACCAATTCTTCATCATAATCAGAAAGCCGCTTAATTTTTTCTTTGTATTCGGCAATTTGTTTTTCATCAGGATTAATGTAAACTGTTCCATGAAATCCATCTACAATGAGTAGGTCGCCCTCTTTAATTCTGCTTGTAGCTTCGTGAAGTCCAACAACAGCAGGAATATTCAGTGAACGGGCAACAATAGCAGCATGAGAAGTTAACCCGCCAAAATCTGTTACATAACCTTTTACATTTACACGAGAAAATAATACAGTATCAGAAGGAGAAAGATTTGAAGTAACAACAATCACATCACTTGTAATTCTTGATTTCCATTTTTTCTTTTTAAGATTCCGTATAATTCTATTTTTAATATCCTCAATATCATGAGAACGTTCTTTCATGTAAGGTTCATTTGAAGCACTCATAATTTTTGTGTATTTAGAAATTTCATCATCAACAACATATTCTGGTAATTTTCTTTCTTTCTTAATTCTCTCCTTAATAGTGTTAATTAGAATCGGGTCATCAAGAATCATAATTTGTGCTTCAAAAATTGCTGCACGTTTGTCTCCAAGTTTATCTACTGCAAGATTAAAAATTTTTCTCAATTCTTTTTTTGACTGTTCTAATGCATTATCCAAATTTTGAAGAGCTTCTTCAACATTATCAACATAATCATCGGAAACTGCTTCTTTTTCTTTTGCATAGAGAAATGCATGAGCAATTGCAATTCCAGGAGCTGCAGCAATTCCTTTTAGAATATTTTCATGTTTTGTTTCCATATTAAATCTCGTCAAATCCTCTGTTAAAATAATCAATTATTTCTGCTGCTGCCTGTTCTTCATCCTCACCATCAAAAACCAATGTTATTTCTGAACCTTTTTCTGCAGCAAGTGTCATTACTCCAATAATACTTTTCCCATTTATCTGCATTCCATCTTTGATTAAATAAAAATCACTCTTGTATTTTGAAGCTAACTTAACAAGAGTTGCAGCAGGACGAGTATGCAAGCCAGCATTATTTATTATTTTTACTTTTTTTTCTATCATTATTTTTTTCTGCCTATTAATGAATTTGCAAGCCAGTTCATTAATTGACTTCCTTCTTTATCAGGAAGTTTGGATAAATTCTTCAATGCAAGATTAGTATAATGAATAATTTCATTTTTTGCATCTTCTAAAATATTGTATTTATAATAAATTGTTCTATACAAATCTACCTCTTCAGGCTGAATGCCTTTGTTTTTAATAACCTTTATTAATTTCTTTTTATCAGTTCCATCAGCTTTTTCCAGGGCTCTTAAGAACAGATAAGTTTTCTTTCCTTCAATTAAATCGCTTCCAATTCTTTTCCCCAACTTTTTTTCTTCACCGATTATATCAAGTAAATCATCTTGAATTTGAAAAGCCATTCCAAGATTTTTCCCATAATTTTCAACAATATTAATAAAAGATTTATCTGCTTTGCAAATTTTTGCACCAATGGAACAACTCATTTGTAAAAGTGCAGCAGTTTTTTTGTAAATCATAATTTTATATTCATCAATTTTTACATCATCACGCAGCTCAAATTCTTTATCAAGACTTTGACCTTCGCATACTTCTATAATTCCTCTTGTAAATGTAGAAACAATATCTTTTGTATTTTCTTTGCAATCTTTAAGTAAATTTTCATATGCAAGAGCAATAAGATTATCGCCGGTTAGAATTGCAGTACTTATATCAAATTTTTTATGAACAGTTAATCTTCCGCGCCGCAAATCAGAGTTATCCATTATGTCATCATGAACAAGAGTAAAATTGTGAAACAATTCGACAGCAACTGCAGCATTATAAACCTGATTATAAATTCCTCCAGATGCTTTTGCAGAAATCAATACCAAAAATGGTCTAATTCTTTTGCCACCACCTGTAATTGAATATTCGCATGGTTCATATAAAGAACGCGGATTTCTGTTTGATAATAATTTTTGTAATCTGCGTTCAATTTTGTTTAATTCTCTTAGATAGATTTTTTGATAAATATTTTCTTGAACTATTGTTTTCAATATAATTCCGATTTTTTAATTAATTTTATTTTTTTTAATTCACTTAAATTTTGTGCACCAGTTAAATACATTACTTTTTTTAACTCATCAATCCACAACTCGAATAATTTAATTGTCTCTTCTATACCATGCACAATAGATTTAAGAATTGGTCTTGCAATTCCGACAATATCTGCACCAAGAACCAAAGATTTTGCAATTTCAATCCCGTTTGATATTCCGCCTGATGATACCAACAAAAATTTGTAATTCTTTTTAAGTTCATTTACAGTTCGCAGGCAATATGAAGTTGGTAATCCCCAATCTCTGAAAATACTTGTTTGACCATTTCTGAACAATTCAACAGCTGCCCAGCTTGTTCCACCTGCACCAGCAACATCAATTCCTTTTACACCGGCATCAAGTAATTTCTTAGCTGCATTTTTGCTGATACCGCACCCAACTTCTTTGACAATAAAAGGTAAATGAATTTTTGATGTGAGCTTTTCAATATTTTTAAGGAGTCCTTTAAAATTCGGCTGTCCTTCTTTCTGTAATATTTCCTGCAATGGATTTAAATGTATTATCATTGCATCTGCTTCAATCAAATCAATTAAATAATTAATCTCATCAACAATGTTTTCTGAATTTGCAACTTGATAAGCTCCGATATTTCCAATCAAAGGAACATCACCACAATTTTTTCGAATTATTTTATATGATGATAAATAATTTTGATTCTCCAAAGCCTGTCGTTGACTTCCAACTCCAATAGGTATATTAAATGTTCTGGCAACAATTGCTAATCTTTCATTAATTTTTTCTGAATCTTTAGTTCCTCCTGTCATTGAAGAAATTAGAAGGGGGTAAAAAATTTTCTTTGTAAAAAATTTTGCAGTTAAATCAATTTTATCAAATTCAACTTCAGTAATTGCATAATGCTCAAATTCATAATTTTCAAAACCATTTGTTTTTGTTATAAAATTAACATCTTCATTCAAGCAAATGTCGATATGTTCTTTTTTTCTGTTAACTATTTTTGAATCGGACATCAAGAAATTCTCGAATTTGACTTTGAAAATAAAAAATTTCTTTGAAATGATTTTTATATCAAGGTAGATTAATTTGCTTTTCTATTAATTTCAACCTGAACAACATAATCTCCCATAAATTTTTGTCTGGAATTTTTAAAATCAATTAATGAAATCTGAATATATCTCTCAACATCATTTTGAGTTTCATAAATCAAATTGCCTTTAATTTTATAATCATCATTTTTCTGCCAGTTTTTCGATTGTGCTTTCCAATTTTTATTCAAGCAATTTTTAATACTTGATGTTATTTCTTGAAATATTTTTTCTGCCTCTTTCAAATCATTTCCTTCATAAAATTTTGCAATGTATGAACCATCATTTTCATCGATGAATGCATCTACAGAACCATTTAATTTTACAAATGATTGTTTTGAATTAACAGGGGTATCAAGTAGTAAAAAGTATGCTTTAGAGTGTGCAAGCAAGAAATTTAGTGTTGTACAAAAATCTGAATTCTGCGAAAGCGATACGGAATTGGAAGATGCAACTGCAAGCTGCAAAGTATAATTTCCAGTCGAAGCTGAATCTCCAACTACATATAAAATCCAATCACCACTGGTAGGAACTTTTGCAATAATTGTTGCAATATTCATTTTTTCAGTCATGGCTTCCTTAAAAATTTTTCCTTCAGGATTTACCAAAACTAATCTTGGTAAAAATTTATCGGAGTAAACAAGGAAGTTTACAGCTTCTCCTTCATAGAGTTGAATTTCATACCCATCATATCTTCCAAAATTTTTTTGATACTTATCTGATTTTTCTAATTTGCCTTCAATCTTGTTGAATTCTACATCAAATTGTGCGAAAAGAGATATATTCAAAAAAAGTATGAAAAGAAAACTTAGTTTTTTCATGTTATTTACCTTCAAAAATTTTATTGTTTGTTTTTCTTAGCAATACTTCACAGCCAAAAGAAATAAACTCGCTTAATACTGGAATATCAGGAAGTTTAATTGTGGGCAATCCAAATCTAATGCTATAAATTGGTCTGAACAGATATAAATCTTTCTTCACTTTCTGAAAATTATATTCTCTGGATAGTCTTTCGAATTCACTTATTGTGCAACCTGTAGAAAAATGCAGTTTAATTTCATCAATATAATCTTCTCTTTCATTCAAAATTTTTGCAGCAGGTTTGAGAACAAATTTTGGAAGCAAATGCAAATAAGGAATTGCTTTCAAAAAACTTTTTCCAATTTGTTGATGACCTGCAAATGGAGAATATTTTGGAGGAAAGCTGATAAATAAAAATCCATTTTCGTTCAACAACTTATTTAAGTTTTCAAATGCTGCTTTTTTATTTTTAATATGTTCAATCACTTCACGCATTATAATAAAATCAAAACCTGATGACAAATTTAAGTGACTATAAATTTTATCTGTCAGCTTTGAATCAGTTATGTCTCCAACAATAACTTTCATCAAAGGATTTTTCTTATGAGCAATTTCTGCTCTTTTCTCATCCAGCTCGATACCAGCTGAATCAATTCCGATTGCAAGAAATTCTTCAATCAAACCACCTTCGGCACAGCCAACTTCAAGTACTTTCATTTTGCTAAAATTTGGTATATGTTTTTGAAAAAAAGGAATTAAATAATTTCTAGTAAATTCTCTTTGTTCGTAATAATGTTTTTCTGCCATAGTTTTTTCTTAATTCTTGAGTTCCAATTTAAATAAAGTTTAATAGCTCTCAAAAAGGAGATAAAAATTTTTTCAAAATGAATTTGGATAAAGTAAAATTCTTGCATTTATTTGACATTAAAAATAAATTTTGTTCGCTTTTTTTTTAATTATGATAGAAAATTCAGAAGAAAAGAACATAACTGTTAATCGCAAAGCTCAGCATGAGTATTTTATAAGGCAGAAATACGAAGCAGGAATTGTGCTTGTTGGAACAGAAGTAAAAGCTTTGCGGCAAAACAAGGCAAGTTTGGTTGACAGTTATGCTGTCATTCAAAATGATGAAGTATGGCTAATTAATGCAAATATTTCGGTTTACGATCAGGGAAGTTATAATAATCACGACCCGTTAAGAAAAAGGAAATTGTTGCTGAAAAAGAACGAGATAAGAAAATTAAAAAGAGCAATTGAAGAAAAAGGAAATACTTTAATTCCATTGAGAATGTATTTCAAGAATGGAAAAGTAAAAGTTGAATTAGCACTTGCAACAGGCAAAAAGAAATACGATAAACGAGAAGATATAGCAAAAAGAGATTTTAATAGAGAAATGCAGAGAAAATTCAGACAGAAATAAAGGAGAAAATGTTGGAGAAAAAAATTTCCTTCCCCCCTGTAAATGAACAAATGGATATAATCAAACGAGGAGTATCTGAAATAATTCCTGAAGAAGAATTAGTAGAAAAACTTGAAAAGTCATACAAAGAAAATAAACCATTAAACATAAAACTCGGTTGCGATCCTACACGACCGGACTTACATCTTGGGCATTCTGTTGTTCTAAGAAAACTTGCACAATTTCAGCAGCTTGGACATACAGCAATTTTAATTATTGGTGATTTCACTGGAATGATTGGCGATCCTTCAGGAAGAAATACTGCACGTCCTCCTCTTTCATTTGAAGAAGCAAGAGAAAATGGCAGAACATACTTTGAACAGGCTTCAAAAATTCTTGACAAAGCAAAAACAAAAATTGTTTACAATTCTGAATGGCTTGGAAAAATGACTTTTGCTGATGTAATAAAATTAGCTTCAAAATATACAGTTGCAAGAATGCTCGAGCGAGATGATTTCACAAAAAGATATAAAAATGGTATTCCTATTAGCATTCATGAAATTTTATATCCGCTTGCACAAGCTATGGATTCTGTAGCAATTCAAAGTGATGTGGAACTTGGAGGCACAGACCAAAAATTTAATCTGCTTGTTGGAAGAGATATTCAAAGAGAGTTTGGATTATCACCTCAAGTAATTTTAACTATGCCTCTGCTTGTTGGGACTGATGGTGTCGAAAAAATGAGTAAGTCACTTGACAATTACATTGGGATTAATGAATCCTCAAAAGAAATTTATGGGAAAACACTTTCAATTCCAGATGAATTAATTTATACTTATTTTGAATTAACAACTGATATATCAAACGAAGAATTGAAAAGAATCAAGCAACAACTTGAAAATCCAGAAGTTAACCCGCGAGATATTAAACGTGCCTTAGCTCGTAAACTTGTTTCTATGTATCATTCAGAAGAAGCAGCTTACGAAGCTGAAAGAGAATTTGATAACATATTTGTCAAAAAAGGTCTACCTGATGAAATTCCAGAATTTAAATTTGAAAACAATCTAAAAGAAATTGAAATACTTGATTTAATTGTAAAAGTAGGTTTTGCTCCATCAAGAAGCGAAGCAAGACGTCTTGTAATTCAAGGCGGCGTTTCTATAGATGGAGAAAAAATTTCTGATATCAAACAAATAATTAAATTAAATAAGCCAATGATTTTAAAAGTTGGAAAAAGAAATTTTATTAAATTAATTAATGACTAAATTACGGAGGTAAACAAATTGTACGTTCCAACTAAAATCTTTTTTACAAAAGGCGTTGGTAAGCATAAAGAGTATTTAGCTTCATTCGAATTAGCTCTTCGCAGCGCTGGTATTGAAATATGCAATCTTGTATCAGTCAGCAGTATTTTTCCAGTTGGATGCAAAATTATTCCACGCAGTCAAGGACTAAAATTATTAAAGCCAGGTCAGATAACACATTGCGTAATAGCAAGAAATTCTACAAACGAACCAAACAGATTAATTGCTTCATCAATTGGCGTAGCTATTCCTGCAGACAAAAATATGTATGGATATCTTTCTGAACATCATCCATTTGGACAAACAGAAAAAGTAGCCGGAGATTATGCAGAAGATTTAGCAGCTACAATGCTTGCTACAACTCTTGGAATTGAATTCGATGCAGAAAAAGCATGGAACGAACGCGAACAAGTTTATAAGATGTCTGGTAAAATTGTCCGAACTTTTAATGTTACACAATCAGCACAAGGAGATAAAAATGGACTCTGGACAACAGTAATCGCTGTCGGAGTTCTTTTACCGTAACTAAATAATATATGGACATTATAACTTATGATACATGGACATTTTTTATTTTGGGTTATATTTTCTCTCTTAGTAGGAATAATGTTCTACATTGACCTTTATGTAACTGACCATAGAAAAGATAAGGTCGGCATAAGGTCAAGTTTACTCTGGAGCGGTATATGGATTATTACCGCTCTCCTTTTCAACCTGCTTATCTATCTTTTCCTTGAGGATGGACATCAAAAAGCTTTAGAATTTCTTGCTGGTTATTTAATTGAAAAATCATTGTCTGTAGATAATCTTTTCGTCTTTTTGATGATATTCAATGTAATGAATGTCAAAGATGAGCATCAACCTCATGTTCTTAAATGGGGAATTATTAGTGCAATTGTAATGAGAATAATTTTTATACTTGCTGGTGTAGCATTAATAAAAATATTCCATCCAATCATTTACATTTTTGGCATTCTCCTTTTTTATGCTGCATATAAAATGGCTTTTGGAAACGATAAAAAAATTGATTATGAAAAAAATCGAATTATAAAATTCATCACAAAAAAATTTAGAATTCTTACTCAATACGAAGGCGGGAAATTTTTTGTAAAGAGAGACAACAAGATTTTTCTTACTCCCCTTTTTCTTACACTTGTTTTGATTGAATCTTCAGATCTTGTCTTTGCAATTGATTCTATTCCAGCTATAATTGCAATTACACACGACCCATTTATAATAATTACATCAAATATCTTTGCAATACTTGGTTTGAGAGCACTTTATTTTGCTCTTGCAGGTATTGTGGATTTATTTGTTTATCTGAAATATGGTGTTGCGGCTATTTTAGCATATGTTGGGGTTAAAATGTTAATCTCAGATTTTTATAAAATACCAACTGTAGCTTCTTTATTATTTATTATGATTTGTCTTACTATAGCAATTACATTATCACTATTTAGGAGAAAACATTCTTCATGAATTTCATTCCAATCAAATGAATAAATAGTGTAGTCATTAGTCCTATAATCATAGGTTCTATTTCGCTAAATAATTTTATTTCAATATTTTGCTTTATAAAAAACCAGATTATGCTTGTTATTACTCCGAGCATTAGTTCTGCAATAGCATAATTTTCAGATACTCTAAATTTTTCAAAGTAAGCACCAAATATTAAAATTATAATTCCTGGAATGCATATACTCCCAATTAAATACCATAATGAAATAACTGACTGAATATTATATGCAAGAATAATCGAAAGAATAGCAGAAATCACAATCCCTGAACGTGTATACCTTGGTATTTTATTTTCTTTTTTTTCTTTTTTTAATTTATAAATGAAATCCCTTCCGAATGTTGTTCCGCTTAAAAATAAAAAACTATTTGATGTTGAAATAATTGTTGCAAATAAAGCTGCATAAAAAATTCCTTTCAATCCTGAACACAAAACTTTTTCTGCATATAAAGGAAATGATAAAACTGGGTTTTCAAGATTAGGTAATAATGCACGACTATAAAGCCCGGTTGAAGTAGTTAGAAAATCAAACAGGAACCAGAATAAAACAGAGATTAAAATACCATATTTAGCTGTTTTGCCATCTTTTGCAGCATAACATCTTTGATGAAATCCAGGGTCGGCAAATGTCCACAATGCAATTAAAAACCAAACTATTACATAAATAAGTGAAGCATCACCAGTAAATTTAAGATGAGTTGAAGGAAGATTGTTTTTCAAAAAACTGAAATCGCCAACTTTCAAAAAAGAAATTACAACAATTAAAATAAAACCAATGAACATTACAAAAAACTGAACTGCATCTGTGTAAAGGTCTGATTTGTATCCGCCTTTCATTAAATAAATTGAAGAAAAAAAAGCAGCAATAATTAATGACAAAAGCAAATCAATTCCAAAAACCAGCTGAATTAAATTTCCAATCATTAAAATATATGGAGCTGGAGATACAAGAATAAAAATTAAAAATGAAGAAATTACTCCTGCTTTTTTTCCATAAGTCAATTCAATTTTATCTGGGATTGTAAACAGAGATGCATTTCTAATTTTCTCGGCAAATAAAAATGCGAAGATTATTGCAAAGATGTAATATGGCAATCCCTGAGTAAACCAGCTTAATAATCCGCTTCTATAAGTAAATTCACCTACTCCAAGAATTCCGCCATACCATGTTGAAACATTTGTTAAAACGAAAAGCCACAAGCCAACTTTTCTTCCTGAAAGCAAATATTCTGAAGTATCACCTTCTTTTTCTCTGGAAGGAATTAGACCAATTATTAAAATTATTAGAAAGAACAAAATAATTATTGATATATCCAGAAAACTAAAAGAGACCATATTTTCTCATCATTTCAAAATCACGAATGATAAATATTTTGCCGTTTTTAATTTCAAGCTCAACTGTTTTACTAAGTGCTACATTGCTTGTACTTTCTCGTTTGCCAAATGGAAGTGATATATTTTTCAATTGATATTTCAAACCTGACGATTTTATTTTAGTTTTATCATCAAAGCCATAAATAGAAATTATTTCACCGGGATAAGTTTGTAATTTTATTTTGCCTGTTGCAGCTTCAAGTATTGATTTTTGATGAATAATTCTAATTTTTATTTTATGAAAAAACTTCAAAACAATAGCAAGATTTCCAAATGAATGGTCTAATCTATCTCCGGTTGCCCCAATTAAAATTGCTTCATTAAATTTTTGTTTAATTGCATACTTCACACATTTTTCTACATCAGTATCATCTTGGCTTCTTATTTTAATGATTTTGCATTTATCAAAATAGTAATCGTAAGTTTCGGGCAGAATAGAATCTAAATCGCCAATGATTACATCAGGAATCAAATCATATTTTAAAGCGGAGTTGGAGCCTCCGTCAGCACATATCAAAGTTGAATAACCTTTGCTATCTAAAAAATTAATAATTGATTTTTTCGGAGGCTCGCCATTTGCAAGTATTATGCATTTTTTCATAAACCTAATTTAACTCCAAATAAATAATTTCTTTCGGCAGCAGGGAAAAATTCTTTGCCAATTCCATATGCTGCATAGAGATTATCAAATATATTATTAATCTGCACATACAACTTAATATTTTTCAAATAAGAATTTATAAATAAATTATAACTAGCATAAAAGTTTGCAACGAAATATGCATCAACTTTATTGTCTTTATAATCTGCTACTTTAGAATAAATTTTTAAATAATCAGCAAGTTTATTGTCGTAATTATCTGTAAAGAACGAGCCGACATACTTGCCAGTTAACTGAACTAATAAGTTTTCATAATTAATTTTTAAGATTGCATTGAAAGTAACATCAGGAAATCCACTTATTCGATTTCCTGATAAATCCAATTTTATAGTTGAGCCGGTTTTTTTATTATAAAAATATGCAGCACCACTGCTTATATAATTTTTGCTCCATGAACCATTTAGTGTAAGTTCTATAATATCATTATGCTTTAGAGAAAATGTTCCTTCCAGACCATAATGAATTGTTCTTTCCATGTTACCTGTAATTGGCTGACCAAATCTATCGACCTGTCCTCGTTTAACAATTTCATCATTAAATAACATGTAAAACAAATTTAGAGATGCTGATAAATTTTCTTTTGAGTATGAGGAACCAATTTCAAAATTATTCATGGTTTCAGGTTTAACAAGTGGTTTTGAAAAATCATAAGAACCATCTGGTTTTGTTTCGAACTGTGGAACTGCACCTCCACTCGATTCAGCAGCATCATAATAATTTTTGAGTCTCGGTTCTCTTGTAACTCTTGCAAATGAAAAATAGAAATTCCAATCTGGCAAGTAACGATAATTTATTCCAAATCTTGGGTTGAAATAGAGGTCGTCAATACTAAAATTATTATTCACATATCTTTCATTTTTGATTTTGTAATTGTGATATGAGAGCTGTGCTTCTGCAAGTAAATTTATTTTTGATGATAGCTGATAATTTTCATTTACAAAGAAGTTCAAAATATCTTTTCCACCTTCATAATAATAATAGCGGAAGTCTTTGGTTAGACCTTGAGGTAAATTTTCTCCATAATTTATACTTCCCCAATGAACAGAATTATGGAAACGGAATTCACCGCCAATAATTAACTCACCATCATTATGCTTAATGCTCGCACGAGGAATCCATCCCCACTGTTTATTTTCTACCATTGCACGAATTAAAACATTTCCAGGATTTTGAATTGGATGAAAACCATTTTCTTTAGTTAATCTGAAATATGTAGTATCGCCCCATGAACCATCATAATCAAAAAATCCATTGCCAAGAACTAAAAATAATGCCGAATTAAAAGTTATCTTATCATTCATTTTGAATTCATTTAATAATTCAAAGTGGGGTTGTGAAAAGTTTTCAATTTCATCTGGACGTCTTTCAAGTGTATAAGTATAATTTTTATCATCAGCTTCCCAGTAAGAATAATTAGCTTTACGAAGATTTTTATTTTTTATTGCAAATTTTGGTAATCCAGTATATGCAAGACCATCAGCAAGAGGACCTCCAAAAATATTTATTTGAGTAATTAAATTATCATCATAACGAACTGCGGAGAGATGATAAGATTTCAAATCAACCCAGCTTGAATTGCGATATCCGCTGCTCAATGTTTGTGAAAGTTTTGCATAAACAGAATATTTATTATTAATCAATCCGCTCGAAACAGCAGCAGAATATTTTCGTGTATTAAAACTTCCAATTGAAGAAGAGAATTCTATACGAGGCTGGTCAGAAAAAGTTGATGTAATAATATTAATTGCACCACCAATTGCAGCATAACCTGCAATTCCAGAGCCAGCTCCTCTTTGCACCTGAATTAATTCTGTACTTTCAAGTAAATCTGGAAAATCAATCCAATAAACATTATGGTCTTCGGGATCGTTTTGAGGAATACCATTAATGGAAACTGAAATTCTGCGCTGGTCAAATCCTCTAATGCTCAAATAATTATATCCAAGCCCATTTCCATTTTCAGAATAAAAAGTTGCGGATGGAGTATAACTTAATATTTCCGGGATGTCCTGATATGTATATGCATCTGCAATTTCGCTTCGCTCAAGTTTAGTATAACTAATTGGTGTAATTCCTGATTTAGCAATTGAACCTTTTACAAGAACAGTTTGACTAATAATTAATTTACTTTCAAGAAAAATGTTTTTATCTGGTGATTTAAGTAAATCATCAATTAAAATTTCTTTTGGTTCATAGCCAAGATATGAAATTAACAATTTATCAGTATTCTTGAATTCTCCTTTAAGTGTAAATTTCCCATTTTCATCTGTGCTTGTTCCAATAGTTGTATTTTTAATTACAACATTAGCTAAATACAATGGTTGTTTACTTGAAGAGCTTAAAACTCTTCCAGTTAATATTGTTTGGGCATAAATATTATTTAATAAAAACAAAAAAAGAATAATTAAGTTTTTCATTTTATTCCTCCTTCTTGCTGTTGCAAGATTTTAAGAAATAAAAAAGCCGTTTTTAAGGAAAACGGCGTAACTTAATTATTCTTGTTACCGTTTCCCTACGCTGGCATTACCCAGATCAGGTTCAAGGGTATAATCTCAGCCCCTTTTAATGGAGCACCCCTAACGACTTTTTTATTTTTTAAGAACTAATTAGTTAATTAAAATTTGCTGAACAAATGTAATTAATTATTCAATTATTTTCTAATCTTCAGTATCTGACCAATTTTTACTTTATCACTTTTAAGATTATTCCACGACATTATATCAGCTACAAGAACTTTATAAAGTTTGGCAATTGTCCAGAGTGATTCACCTTCTCTTACCTTATGAATTTTTACTTTTTCGTTAGAATTATTTTTTGCTACAAGTTCTTTATTCTTTGATTTAATTTCTGATTTAGCATCCGCTACATTATCTGTGTAGAGTATTAAAGTTTTTCCTGCTACTACTTTATTATTTTTTAAGTTGTTCCATTTTTTAATATCATTAATCGAAACATTATAATTCTGTGCAATCTTTCCAATTGAATCCCCTTTTTTCACAACATATTTTATAACATTTGAATTTCTTTTTGAAGTGTTATCACCATAAGAACGAATATCATCTTTACCATGAATTGTTAAAACCTGTCCAAGACGAATTGAATTCGATTTTAAGTTATTCCATTTTTTCAGCTGAGCAATTGTAACTCCAAATTTAGTTGCAATTTCACTTAATGAATCTCCTTTACGAACAGTATATCTTGTTACAGCTCTATTCGAAGAAGAATTTGAGGCTAAATTTTTGGGATTGCCTGAGTAAACAATCAATTTTTTCCCTTTATGAATACTGTTGCTTTTTAAATTATTCCATTCTTTTAATTGAGCTACAGTAACACCATATTTAGCTGCAATGCTTGATAATGATTCACCGCTTCTGATTCTATGTTCAATCCATGTCTCATCTGAATTTACAAATAAAATTTCGTTCTTTTCTTTTTCACTCATTTCATTAATTTTCGAATAATAATCAACTTTATCATTTGGAACATAAATTGTTAATTCCTGCCCTACTTTAACTCTGGTTGTGTAAGGTAGATTATTCCAGTTTCGAATATCTGATACTCTCACATCAAATAAATCAGCAATATCAACAAGATTATCTTTGCTCTTAACAACATATTTTACAGGTGTTTTTCCTTCAGGTACTACAAATTCAACAGAATCATCATACATTGAAGAATATAACTGTGCATATTTATCATCATTGGTTGTTGTGGTAATTTGAAGTTTATATGAAGGATTATTATCAAGTGAATTTATTTCTTCTTCAATTGCAGGAAGCATATCAGTATTAATTGCAAGGTCGTCAACGCTTATAGTAGATTTAGGAATTTTCAATTCAATTCCCGGGTTTAACTTTTTTCGTGAAGAGATTCCATTTAATTCAGCAAGTTGAGAAATACTCACATCATAGAGATTAGCTATTTTAGATAAAGTTTCTCCTGGCTGTACTGTATGAACAATATATTGAAGTTTTGCATCGTCTGGCAAATTTTTGAGATTTTGTGCAAATACATCATAAACTTTTGATGGAATTTTTAATGGATAGCCACCATCATAATCAGGAGGAGTTACATCTTGAGTTAATTCAGGATTCATATCTCGAAGCAAATCAACACTAATACCAGCACATTTAGCCAAAACATTTAAATCGATTGACTCATTAATTTTATAAATTGCATAATCATGAGGTTTTTCGTATTGAATATCTGTAAAACCATATTTTTCTGGTTGACTTGCAATCAATGTAACAGCAATATACTGAGGGACATAATTTCTTGTTTCGCGCGGCAAATATGGAAGTATTTTCCAGAATTCACTCGAGCCAGCTCTTCTCATTGCTTTACGAACTCTACCTTCTCCGGAATTATAAGCTGCTAATGCCAAATACCAATCTCCAAGTGAATAATATAAATCGCGAAGATGTCGTGCTGCAGCTCGAGTAGCTTTTTCGGGGTCTTTTCGTTCATCAATGTAAAAATTAATTTCAAGGTCATAAAGTCTTGCAGTTCCTTTCATAAACTGCCACATTCCAACAGCACGTGCCCATGAGCGAGCAACCGGATTTAATCCGCTTTCGGGCATGCTAAGAAATATTAACTGTTGTGGAACTTTCTCTTCTGCAAAAATTTTTGCCATCATCGGGAAATATTTCCCTGAACGCGAAAGCCATGTTTCTATATAATGTCTCCCTCTTCCTGTAAAATATTCAATATACTTTTCAACATACTTATTTATTTCTAATGGGAAATCTCCAACTATTACCGTAGTGTAATTATCATCAATCACAGCAACAGAATCTTCAAGCATAGGAATTTCAGGAATTCTTTTGTTCATCCATTCTTCGAGTGCATTAATTGATGCATTCTCTGGTAATTCTTCCAAACTTTCTACATAATTTTGATAATCTTCAACTATTGCATTTTCTAGTTGAATAAAAGTTGTATTCTCTTCAATGTTTGGATAGTAACTGAGTTTATTTATTGTAGATAGTGCAGATTCATAATAATTTATTGCTTCAGTTTTAAATCCCAATCTCTGTTTATAAAGAGCTTTGACATAATCTCTGCGTGCATTTTCAAGCATTTCATTTACTATTGATTGAATCCCGCTTGCTTTGAGAGTATCTGAAATTGTTCGGCTTGTCTTTGTTGTCGAGTTGAGTGAACCACATGCATTAATTAAAAATATGATTACAGGAAGGAATATTAGTTTTTTCACACACACTCCGTATTTGAATTTGGTTTGCAATTTAATGTCTTATAAAAGTTTTGTCAAGTGATTACTTAAAAAGTTTCTTTATTTCTTTCAACATTAATGACTTAAAACAAAAATTATCGCAGTACTACAACTAAACAATCAAATCAGCTAGCATATTTGTGTAATCAAGTGATTTGAAAGTATTGATAATTTCTTCTCTTTTTCTGATAAATTCATTTGAGTTAAAAACTGAAAAATCTTTATTGCGAGAAAAATCATTTTCAATTGCTTTAATTATTTCACCCGGATTTTTTTTCATTAAATAAATTTTATCAGAAAGGAATAATGCATCATTTATATTCGTTGTTGCCATCAAAAATGATATTTCAAATTCTTCTCGAAGTTGTTTAATCAAAACAAATAGTTCATTTCTTGTATGTGAATCCATCAGTGTGAATGGTTCATCGAGTAAAATTAATGACGAACTACGAATAAGAGCTTGTGCAAGTAAAATTCTAAATCTGAATCCATAACTTTTATTGTTTGGAATATGAGACTCATAACCATCCAGCCCTACAAATTCAATTATCTTTTTGAAATTATTCTCGTCTACATTTTTTAGTCCAAATAAAATATTCTCTTTTGTTGTAAGCCATGGAAAAGATGCTGGTTTAGATGGAATTAAAAAAATGGAATTCTTAAAATCATTGGTAAAACTTCCGCTGTAATTTTTTTCTATACCACAAATAATTTTTAACAAAGAAGATTTTCCTGCTCCGACCGGTGCAATTACTGATGTAAATTCATTATCACCAATTTTAAATGAAATATTTCTGAATAAAATATTTTTAACTCCGTAATCATCAACAAATTCTTTGGATAAATTTTTTATTTCAATCATTTATGATTCCCAGAAAAAATATTTTGCTTGAATAAATTTTAATAATAAACTGCCAATCCAGATTAGTAAAGAGATGATTATTGTTAAAACAAAAATTCCAGCGAAGTCACCATACAATAAAATTTTTTTGTAAGCTCCTCCAAATCCATTTCCATCAATGTATTCATAAATTAAAATAATCATCCATAACGAATAATGAATTTGAATTAATCTTTTGAATAGTGCAGGTTCTAATAACTTAAAAATTACTTTGTTAAAAATTTCTTTTTCATTTAAGCCCATATTTCTTGCAGCTATATAATATTCTTGTTTAATATTTTTTAGTTCATCAAATAGTGAAATTTTTAATAGCGCAGAAGCAAAGACAAATCCAAATATAAATTCTGCTAAAATTGAATCATTAAACCAATAAACAAAAATAATCACCACAAACAGCGAAGGGATATATTTGTAAAACTCAATTGTATCGTAAATATCATTGAATGAAATTATGTAATAAATAAATTGCTTGGATAAGAAAAAGATAACAACGAAAGCCAGAATTAAAGACAAGTAAACAGCAGTAGTAGTTAATGCCATTGATGTTAATAAATTATAATCCAGCCAAATTGAAGAAAAAGATTCAATCAAGAGTGAAGGTTTTGGTAATACTTTGTTGACAGGAAGAATAAATTCGAAAAGCAAAATGTAAACAAATAACAATGTTAACAAAAAGTAGAGTTGAGTTTTAAAATTATTTTTTCTCATTCCATTAAGTAATGAATATTGAATTCCAGTGAAAATTATTTATAAAAAAATCTTAAATCAAATTATAAATGAATTAAATTGCTTTTCATAGCCAATTGAAGATTTATCTTCATGGCCTGGAAATATTATTACATCATCAGGGAGAGTTAAAAGTTTAGTTTTGATTGAGTTAATCAAAATTTCATAATCTCCGCCCCATAAATCTGTTCTACCAATACTCCCTTTGAAAAGGACATCTCCTGTAAAACAAATCTTATCACTTTCGAAATAAATACAATATTCACCAGGTGAATGACCAGGTGTAAAAAGAAATTTCATTTCACTATCGCCTAATTTCAAAATTTTATCTTCTGAAAGCAGATCATCAGGCATAGGTGAAGGTTTGAATTTAATGCCAAAATAATTTGCTTGTTCTTTCATTATATCAAGAAGGAAAATATCTTTTTCCGGCATCAATAATACTGGATTGAATTTTTCTTTTATAAATGAATTGCCAAGAATGTGGTCGATGTGACAATGAGTATTAATTAAATATTTCAGAACCAGATTATTTTTCTCAAAAAAATCTGAAAGTAATTTTTCTTCATTTTCATTTGAACAGCCGGGGTCAATTACTAAAGCTTCTTTGGATTTATCATCCCATGCAACATATGTATTTTCAAGAAATGGATTGAAGATAAATTTCTGAACTTGAATCATTTGACAGCAAAATTCTTTTTAATTCTTGAAAAATATTTTCCGACATAATTTAAATAATTATCCATCGTTTCTTCCATTGAATCACCTCCAAATTTTTGCAGGAACAATTTTGCAATTGTCCATGCAGCCATTGATTCTGCAATAACTGCGCAAGCTGGCACAGCAACAAAATCACTTCGTTCTCTTCTTGCTTCTACAGTTTTCATTTTCGAAAGGTCAACCGATTGAATTGGTGACATCAAAGTTGCAATTGGTTTCATTGCTGCTCTAATTATCAAAGGTAAACCTGTTGAAATCCCGCCTTCAATTCCACCGGCTCTATTTGTCTTTCGTGAAAATTTTTCTCCTTTCAAAATAATTTCATCATGAACTTCGGAACCAAAAAGTTCTGCAGATTTAAATCCTAATCCAATTTCTACACCTTTTACGGCTTGTATTGACATTATTGAAAGTGACAATTCTGCTTCAAGTCTTGTATCATACTCAATAAAACTTCCAATTCCAGGAGGTAAGCCGGTTACAATTACATAAAATGTTCCGCCTAATGTATCTCCTCTTTTCTTAGCTAATTTTATTTTGCGAATAATTTTTTCTTCCTGATTTTTATCCAGAACACGAACAGAACTTTTATCTGAAAGCTTATTTATTTTTTCTGCAGAATAGTTTGATGGAATTTTATTGAGCAAAAATTTTTCTGCAAAATTTTCTTTTGGATAAATCCCGCCAATACTTTCAACAAAACTCCCAATATGAATTCCAAACACACTTAAAAATTTTCTTGCAATTGAACAGCCAGCAACTCGAGCAGCAGTTTCTCTTGCACTCGACCTTTCAATAGAATTTCTTATATCATCAAAATTATATTTTGTAATTCCAACTAAATCTGCATGTCCAGGTCTAGGAATTGTGACTTTCTCTATTATTTTATCTACAGGTTCAGAACTCATTGATTCTTTCCAGTTTTCCCAGTCCTTGTTCCAAATAATCATTGATATTGGAGAACCAAGAGTTTTGCCATGTCGTATTCCTGAAATAATTTCAACCTGATCAGATTCAATTTTCATTCTCAATCCTCTTCCATATCCTGCTTGTCTTCTTTTAAGTTGTTCGTTTATATAATTTTTCGAGATTTCAAGATTAGAAGGAAATCCGGTTACAACGGTTGTTAAACCTTTTCCGTGTGATTCACCAGCAGTAATTAGTTTTATCATTTCTTTCTCTCAAATTAAAGTTTTGCAAATATAAAAAAAGCGTCCATAATAAGGACGCTTTTAAATATGAATATCAAATATTTTTATCACTTTGGAATTTCCAATCCAACTAATCTTGAATTGCCCTGGTTATCGACAAGTTTAAGTAAAACAGCTTCCCCTTTTTTATTTTCAATTATAGATTTTAATTCAGCAACATTGTGAATATCTTTTTTATCTGCAGCAGTTATTACCAGACCTTCACCAATTCTTTGATTATATGCTTTGCTGAATCTTTTAACATCTGTAATTAAAACCCCATTTTCAACTTTATAATCTTTCAATTCATCTTTAGTCATATTGCGAACTGTAAATCCGAGTTCATCAAAAGTAAATTCTTTAATATCTTTTTCTTCTTTTGATTTATCTTTTTTAGAAACTGTTGTAGATTTTTTACTTGCATCTTCATCACGCGGCTTTAATGTTACGTATCTTTCAATTTCTTTTCCATTTCTGAATATTGTTAATTTTACTTCTGTTCCTGCACGCTTTGAAGCGACATAAGATTGCAATTCACTTGGCTGATTTACTTCTTTATCATCAATTTTAAGAATTACATCACCTTCTTTAATATCAGATTTTTCTGCAGCGCCACCTTTTACAATATCCTGAACAAGAACACCTTTAGGTTCTTTTAATCCAATTGCCTTAGCTGTTTGAGCATCAACTTCGGAAATACTTACTCCAATATATCCACGATTTACTTTTCCATTTTCAATCAAATCTCTTGCAACAGATTTAGCAAGATTAATTGGGATTGCAAAACCATAGCCGATATAACTTTGAGTCATCCCATTAGTAGCAATTGCAGAATTGATACCAATTACTGCACCATTCAAATCAACAAGAGCACCGCCGCTGTTTCCTGGATTAATTGCTGCATCTGTTTGAATGAAATTTTCTACTGCATATTGGTCTTTAATAATGTTAATATTTCTGCTTTTTGCACTTATTATTCCTGCTGTAACAGTTGAAGTTAAAGACAAGGGATTACCGATTGCCATTACCCATTGTCCAACTCTAATTTTGTCTGAATCACCGAGATACGCAACAGGTAAGTGGTCAGCATCAATTTTAATTACTGCTAAATCAGTTAATGGATCTGTTCCGATAATTTCAGCATCAAATTCTCTTTTATCGTGCAAAGTTACAGTAACCTGCTTTGCATCTTCAACAACATGATTATTTGTAAGAATATATCCATCTTCAGAAATTATAATTCCGCTGCCGCCGCCTTGTTGTTCTTTTGGAATATCATCTTTGAATGGGAAAAAGAAATGAAATTCTTGAGGAAATTTATTTTTTACTGTAGTAACAACTGTAATTTGAACAATTGACGGTGTAACTTTTTCTGCAGCAAGAATAAAAGCATTATTGAAAGCTTCTGCTTGAGGATCTAATTTTTCGACTGGCGGTTTTGATGCTCCAATTTGAATATCTGCATAACTTGGTTTTACCCAACCAAAACCTGAGACAAGAACTGCTCCAAAAATTACTCCAAATAAAATTAGTGAAAGAGTTCCAAGAATATTTTTGCGTTTCATTTATTAATCCTCCTGCTAATTTAATTCTAATGATTTTAGACCTTGGAATTCATGGATATGATATTTAATAAACTTTTCAAGCAAACGAATTATTGTGTTTAGGTCATCGTCGTTGTATTTAATGTTATTAATTTTGGTGCTTAGACACTTCAATAAATTGAAAAGTTCCTCTGTGAAATCGAAGTGAGTTATTCTGTCTTTACGGCATTCATCACACAATATTCCAGTTTCATAATTATAAGAAACTTTTGAACCATTAATTAATTCTTTTCTGCAGGATGAACAATGGGTAGTTGGAAATTCATAACCTATTTCTTTTATAAAGAACAAAAAATATTTTGCGAAATAAAGTTTTGGATTTTTTTCTTTATCATTCAACAGCTCAAGTATTCTGACTGAACCATTAAATAATCTCTGATTATGGTCATGTTCAATTGTTAAATTTAACAGGAGTTCAATTACTGCCGAAGCATATTTTAATCTTTCAAAATCTTCTTTGATATTTGAATAATGCTGAAGTAAATCGGCATCGCTTACAAGCTGAACATCTCTTGTTTCTTTTCTATAAAGTACAATTTGAAGAAGATTAAAAGTGTCTACAATCATTCCAATTTTTGATTTTGGTGAACGCGCCCCTTTTATAATAGCAGAAATTTTTCCAAAGTCTTCTGTGTAAAATTGAGCTATCTTGCTTGTATCACCATAATCAATTTTTCTTAAAACTATTGCTCTTGTTTTTGTCAACTCAGACATTGCTAAAATCAAATGGTGGCAAATGCAAAGATTTTTCTGTAATTATTCCTGAAATTAATTCATTTGGAGTAACATCAAATGCAGGAGAGTAAACTTCAAATTCTTCAGAGGTAATTTGAAAATTATTGAAATAAATAAGTTCTTTTTTATCTCTCATTTCAATTTTTATATGACTACCATCAATACAATTTCTATCAATTGTAGAGGAAGGGGCAGCAATATAGAAAGGAATGTTATGATATTTACAAAGTATAGCAAGATTATAAGTTCCAATTTTATTTGCAGCATCTCCATTTACTGCTATTCTATCTGCTCCAACAATTACCAAATCAACTTTTTTTTCTTTCATCAAAACTGCAGCAGTTGAATCTGTATTAATTGAAAATGGTATTCCCATTTTTTTTAGTTCCCATGCAGTTAATCTTGAACCCTGAAGCAATGGTCTAGTTTCATCAACATGAACAAATTCGATTAAGTCAAGTTCAAAAGCTAATCTTATAACATTAACTGCGGTTCCATTACCACCTGTTGCAAGTGCACCAGCATTGCAATGAGTAAGCACTCGTGATTTTTTCTTAAAAATTTTTAAACCATTTTCTGCAATTGCATCACACATTTCAATATCTTCTTGATGAATCTGGGCAGCTCGTTCAATCAACTTATGATAAATATCAGAATCATGTTTATAACTTTCATAAATTTTTTTTATTTCATTTAAGCCGTAAAACAAATTAACAGCTGTTGGTCTTGTAGAAGATAATCGGTTATAAGCATTAATAAAAATTTGTTCTAAATCATTTTTTACATTTTTAATTGATAATGCAAGACCATATGCAGCTGCAATTCCAATGGCAGGAGCACCTCTTACTTCCAATCTTTCGATTGCCAGTGCAATTCGTTCAAAATCATCAGTTATGATGTATTCTTCAATTAAAGGAAGTTTAGCCTGATTGAGTATAATTAATTTATCATCTTTGAATTCAATTGCTTTTGGAATATTCATTTTATGAAAAGCTTGATAATTCTCGAAACTCATAAAATCTGTTTTGAATTTCTAAATAGCTTAAATCTTCAAGACCTTTTGTGCTGAATTTTTCAACACAAAAAGATGCCATAATACTTCCATATATAACAGCGCGTTTTAAATTCTCAAAGGATAAATCTCTTGTTTTATGCAAATAACCTGTAAATCCACCAGCAAAAGCATCACCAGCACCAGTAGGGTCATAAATATTTTCCATTGGATAAGCAGGAGCAGAAAAAATCATATCTTCTCCAAACAGAAGTGCACCATGTTCCCCTTTTTTAATTATTAAATATTTGGGACCCATTGCAGAAATAATTTTTGCTGCTTTAATTAAATTCGGTTCTCGAGATAACAAACGCGCTTCTGAATCATTTATAATTAGTACATCAACACGCTTCAACACTTTGAGTAAATCTTCTTTGGCTCCTTCAATCCAGAAATTCATTGTATCACAAACAACAAACTTTGGATTTTCAAGTTGGTCAAGAACGTTCAACTGAAGTTGTGGTGAAATATTTCCAAGAACAATGAATGGATATTTCCTTTTTTTCTCTGGAATAATTGGATTAAAATGCTCGAATACATTCAAGTGAGTAAAAAGTGAATCACGAACATTTAAATCATAATGATAACGGCATCCATATCTAAAAGTTTTTTCACCCTTTACAATTTGCAAACCTTCAAGGTCTATATTGTGGTCTTCGAGCATTTTAATGTGCTGATGGTCAAAATCCTCTCCAACTACGCCTACAATACTGACAGGTCCAGTAAAATAACTTGCTGCAAGAGAAATATAAGTTACAGAACCTCCCAATGCATTTTCTACCTTATCAAATGGAGTTTCAATATCATCAAATCCTATTGAGCCAACGATTAAAAGTCCCACTTTAATACCTATATTAATTTTTTCTTAAAACTAATATAAAGAAATAGTTATCATTTTTTAATGTTATTGAGTTTTATTTCAATGAATTCATTTTCTTTTTCTCTCTTGATAAAAAAGTTGTAAATCATATCGATTGATTTACGTTGACCATCCCAGGCAACTAATTTTTTTGCATCATTCTTTTTAACCCATTTGTATTCCGTATGCTCTCTGGAAATTTTTATCTCTTTATTTTTTTCAATCAGTGCAACGAAAACAGGGATTAAATTAAATTCGTTTTTCTTTTTATCATAAAAAGAATTTACATTTGGTACAATCCATAATTTTTCTGGGATTAAATCTGTTTCTTCATAAATTTCTCTCATTACAGTTTGATGAATTTTTTCTCCCTTTTCGATACTGCCGGTAACCATCTGCCATAAATTGGGATATTTCACTTTTCCTGATCGTTTAAGGAGCAAAAATTCAATGCTGTTTTTTGTTCTTCTTATAATATGTGCTTCGATTAAATTAACTGATATTTTCATATTAAATTTAGAAAAATGCTCTTGCTTCTGCGTGCATTGTGTGAATTACTTTATTTCTTCCAAGTAATCTTGCATCATAGCTTAAAGAAGTTTGAATATTGCTGCCAATTCTATAATCAAAGAATACTCTCCAAAAATAATTTTTTCCTATAACATTTCCTCTCGTTATTTCAAATGGAATATTTGAAATTGATGCAGTTGATGTTAATTCTAATCTTTCTGTTTCAACTCGAATTCTTCCAATATTTGCAATTGAATAATTAACACGAAGCAATAACGAATTCATATCAACTTTTGCTGGAGTTGAAGGATATGAATCAATGCTTCGTCCTGTTTGAATTTTGAAACCAACTTCCAAATTGTTAAAAGGTCTATAAGAAAAATCTGTAGATAAATCATTTCTATCAATTTTTCTTGCACGATTCGAAATTGTTGACGGTAAAAGATTATCGATTTGATTTACAAAATCAGTTTGATTATTAATTTCTTTAACAATACGAAATCTCAAACGAATACTTCTCTCCTTATAAAATCCTCTTTCAAGCCCTCCGATGAACTGATTAAGACTTTTCCGTTGAAGATATCTTAATCTCACAGAAAATTTTGAACTATTTTTGAAAAAATTAAAATCCTGTTGAAAAAGTTGTGAACCTCTTAGAGTTGTAGAATCATTCAGGAATTTAGATAAATTCATCAAATAAATTTCTTTGGTGTTTTGATTTTTACTGTTTTCTTCAATTCTGAAAAAAGTTTCTGAAGATAGATTTTTCAACAAAGATGAAATAATGTTTTTGCCATTTATGATTTTGTCAAAATCAGTTGTCCATCTTATGTAAGATTTCAAATCAATTACAGGATAAAGCTGTTCTGTTGGTACAGTAATTAAAATATATTCACCATCATAAGATGTAAGCTCAAATTCATTTTCATCTGCAATTCCATTATTGTTGATATCGCCAATATAAATATAATTTCCACTCCCCTTTGGAACTTTCAAAAATACTTTTTCCAGTTTTGCACTTTGTTCTGTTGCAGCCTGATAATACAAATCGCCATAAATAAAATTCTGGAATAAATTAAACCTGCTTTGAGATAGAAGAAGAATGGTTTCACTATTCGTAAAACCCATTTGAATAAACTTATCTGTGTAATATTTTTTTCTAAATGTAAAACTAAGTGAAGACGAAAATTCTTTAAATCTATTAAAGCCAATTTGAAGTTGAGTTATGTTTGCGTCTGATTGTTTCTCCAAAACATTATCGAGTGGAAAATATTCTTCTCGAAATGAATAACTAAATCTTAAGTTCAGAAAAGATGGATTTAATTCCAGAGAAGGAATTATTTCAGAATATTTATAACTGCTTGAAAGCAAGCTGTCTGATTTTTTTTCTTCTTTATTTTCATATAAAAATTCAAGACCAGGTTTGACAATCCCAAATGAATAGAAATTAGATGAATTTTGTCTGTTCCACCTTGTAAAAACATTTTCATTATTTGATTGGACATAATCAAGTTTATAATAAAAATTATAGTTCTTATTGTCACTGTATTTAATTTCATTAAAGTATCTGTCAGATGAAAAATTGTTTCCATTTTTTAAATAACCATATTGAGAAAAAATAGAAATGGTTTCGAGCGGAAAATAAATTAATCCGATTTCTCGAAGTATCTGGTTATCATTTTTTAATTCTGAAATGTTGTAATATCTGTTAAATTCAACAGGATTAATTCTGTCAAGTGAAGTATACCTGCTTTGAATAAATCTGTCTTTATAGCTTAAACCAGCTTTCCCAAATTTTATTTTTCCTATTTGAATTTCTCTGGGTTCAATCTCAAATAATAATTTTCTTGCATAACCGAAATTATCATTATCATCAATTTTTGAAAATCTATTTTTATCCCAAAGGCTTCCTGAAAATTCGCCGCTTAATACAATCCCTGAAGAAATATTTGCATTTATAAAAATATCTGTTAATTGTTTTAATTCTGGAAATGGAAGGAAAACAACAGGCAAATAATTTCCTTTACCAAGTCCAACAAATTTATAATTGCCAAGACCTTCTTTGATATAATCACCTTTTCCTTCACCTGCATAAGAAAATGAAACACTGTAAATTGAATTTTTATTGCCTGGAGAATAAAGATAATATGAAAACATTTTTGAGTTTATAACAGTATCAACTTTCGAATAGAATCCTCTTAGGTTTCCAGCAGAATCAGCTTGAGCTAATGATACACCAGACTTTGCAGCTGCATTTCTGTTATCTCCAGCTTCACGAAGTATTTTCAAATCATTATCACTCAGAGTTAGACTTATTGGATTATTTTCGTCATCACCTTCTCGGTAATAATTAATACCAAATTTTATTTTGTCATCATAAAGTTGAGTTAAAAAATTTGCACCGAAAAAATTTCTTGAATAATTCTGGTCTGTATATTCAAAATCAACAGATATTCTGCTGAATGAAGTAATTAATCTTTTTGGAGTAAAAGTTAATTCAGCATTTGAGTAGTCAATAATATAATCATTGTTTTCGCCTCGCTTCATTAATTCGCCATCAAGATAAACTCTTTCACTTCCTGCAATAATTATTATTGCTCGTTCATTATTAATGCCATATAAACGATATGGACCTTGGTTACCATCTTTTCCAAAAAATTGTATAGAATTGAATTTGCCTCTTGAACCTGCGATAACAATTGATCCTTTTATTTTTTTATTATCAAATTCTCCTTTTAAGCCTTGAAGTTTTTTTGTAATTCTTGAAAATTCTGATTGATTATCAATGAAATCAAAATCGCCAAAAGTTCCTGTTGCATTTTTATGACGAAGTTCAATAAATACTTTATCAAGTTCCTGGAGTGTTTCTGTATTTCCTTCTGGTTGAATTGGAGTATTTTCATCAGTCAATGCAGCAGTTAATTCAATGTCGTCTGAAATTTTTCCATTAAGTTGAAGTCGAAGACCGCTGTTTAGTGTAAAGTCTCTATTTGTGCCTATTGTAAAACCTCGAATAATTGCACCACTTTTTTGCATGTTTTTGCCAAAGATAGATTCACCTGACAAAATATTCTTTAATGGTCTCGAAATTTTTATTGAATCTCTTGAAAGAGAATCATAAACTGCTACAACAGTCCTTCGCTTATATTCTTTTTTCAAATTTATTTTTATGCTTTGATATACAATTATGATTGTATCGTTTATGCTTAGTTTATCATTTTCATTTAATGAAAAAACACCTGATTCATAGAAAATTTTATATTGGTTTTTATTAATTAGTTTTTTTGATACAAAAATTTTTTCGCTGAATGGAATGATGTTTACGGATTTTATTTTATAATGATTTACTTTGTTAACTAAAAATGTATCGCTCACACTAATGATTTGAGCATAATTTAGAGAGAATTGACATGCATAGAAGATTAGGATAATGAGATAAATCTTTTTCAATTATCTTTTCAAATTGTTCTGTAAAGATAAATCAATTAATCCTTACAATTTTTTAAAGATTATTCATAACGAAGAGCTTCAATTGGGTCAAGATTAGCAGCCTTAAGAGCAGGATAAACACCAAATACAACACCAACAAATGTTGTAACAAATAAACCAATTACAATCCATTCGATTGGAATATAAACAGGCACTCCAAGTTGAACTGCTACAATATTGCCTCCAATTAAACCAAAGAAAATTCCAATTAGACCTCCAATCCAGCTTAAAGCTGTTGCTTCAATTACGAATTGAGTAAGAATAGTTTTTCTTTTTGCTCCAACAGCTTTTCGAATTCCAATTTCTCTTGTTCTTTCTGTTACACTTACAAGCATGATATTCATAATTCCAATTCCTGCAGCAATCAAAGCGATAAAAGCTATAACACCTGCTCCAAGCTTGAAATATTTAGTTAGTTCATTAAACTGCTGAATAAGTTGGTCATTAGTAACAATTTCGAAATCATTTTCCTGAGAAGCAGGAACTTTTCTAATTTTTCTAAGAGCACCAATAACTTCATCTTTTGTTGCTTCGAGTAAATCTTTATTTCTTGCCATAACTAAAAAGAATGCGCTTCTTTCTTCTCCAAAATATTTTTGAAAAACAGGCAAAGGGATGCAGACAAATCCATCTTGAGATCTTCCAAGAACCGAACCTCTTTTGGCAAACACACCAATCACCTGAAAATTATAATTATCAATTTTAATTGTTTGTCCAATCGGATTTATGTTTTTAAATAATCTTTCTGCTACATCAGCTCCAAGCACCGCAACGGGGCGAGAAAGTTCTTCATCAGATTTCGAATAAATTCTTCCTTCAGAAATTTTCATATCGAGAGCTACAAAATAATCTGCATTAGTTCCGGAGATAATTACATCAGGATTTGTTTTTTCATTCCCAAATTTTACAACTTTCCCGCTTATATTAAGTCCAATGCCAATTGCAGCTGGAAGTTCTGTCATCTCGCGCAGTTTTTGACCTTCTTCAACTTTCAAATCTTTTCTGTTTCTATATTGTCTTCTTGCATGAGGACCGCCGGCTTGAAAAGCAGGATATTTTTGAATGATAAAATTGTTTGTCCCAATTGAATTAAAAACATCTTCAATATTTTGTTGAATGGCACTTATAGCTGTCATAACAATAATAATTGAAAACAATCCAACAGCGATTCCAAGAAGTGTAAGAATCGAGCGAAGTTTACTTCCCATTATAGAATGATAAGCCAATTTGATACTTTCAATTACCTGCATTATTCATACCTCAATGAATCTACTGGATTTAAGCGAGAAGCCTTCCATGCTGGAACAAAACCTGAAACAATTCCAACAAAAGCAGAAATCATTAAAGATAAAATCACAATGTTTAACGGCAATGATGTTGGCAAAAATTGATTTATAATCAAACTTAATGGGAATGAAATCATAATTCCTATAATTCCTCCAATCATACAAATAATTGCAGCTTCAACAAGAAACTGAAATAAGATTGACCAAGTTTTTGCACCAACAGCTTTTCTTATTCCAATTTCTTTTGTTCTTTCTGTAACAGAAACAAACATTATGTTCATAATTCCAATTGCACCAACAAATAAAGATAATGCTGTAATCACAATTCCAGCTATTGCAATAACTCCAATTGTCTGGTCATACATTTGTTTGAATGCTTCCTGTTGATTAATTGCAAAATCATCAGGTTTATCTGGAGGAACTTTTCTTATAATTCTCATTGCTGCTCTAATTTCTTCTTTTGCATCTTCGAGTTTTGTAACATCTCCAATTTTTATATCAATTCTCATTCTATTGCGTGCTTCACCAATAATTGATTCAAAAGTTTTAAGTGGAATAATAATTTGGCCATCCATACTGAAAGCTCCAAGAAAACCGCTTCCCTGTTTTTCAAGAATACCGATTACTTTTACCGGAACATTATTAATACGAATTTCTTTATTGATGGGATTTTCAGAAGGAAAAAGTTCATTTTGAATATCTTTTCCTATGATGCAAACTCTTCTTGCTGATTTTACTTCGAGTTCATTTAAAAATCTTCCTTCTTCAAGAACTAATTGACTTGTTCTTTGATATTCTTCTGTTGTTCCAATAATTAATGCAGCTTGAACAGAGCGGTCTTTCCTCTTAACAGAAGCATTAAAAGTTCTTTTAGTGGGAGCCATAGCTTCATAATTCTTCAACATTAATCGAAGTTTTTCATACTGCTCAATTGTAATATCTTTTCGATTTCTGAACTGTTCCCATCTATCCATTGCAAACCATGGGAATTTATCAACATAAAGCACATCACTCCCAAGTGAAGAAATCGAATTCATGAAGGCTTCTCTTAATCCCACAATTGCTGTGGACATAGTTGTAACTGCAACTATTCCGATAATAATGCCAAGTGTTGTTAGAACCGAACGCAATTTGTTTGCACGAATAGCACTAAATGCTATTGAGAGGATTTCCCTAAATTCTATAAAGAAGTTTCTCATTAAAATATATGATTATGACAATTGCAATATAATTGTTTCAGATAAAATAAAAAACGAACTTAATGAAGTACGAATAAAAATTATTGAAAACCATAAAGTTTTCTCTGCAGCTTTGCGTGAAATTTTATTTCTTCTTTTTAAGTTCGTAAAGAATTAAAAGTTGGAAAATTGGAAAGATGGAAAACTGGAATGATGAGTTCGATCCCAATCCTGCTTGCAGAATGAATCTTTCAGCAGGCAAGATTCCACCATTCCGATATTTCATTATTCTTACTTTTTACTTATCACTTGCAACCTGTAACTTGTAATCTTTCAATTTTGCCTGCCCCTCTCCATGGCAGGCTTGCCCGCTACTGGCGTAGTAATTTTGCAATCTTGTAATTAATAAGAATTATTCATAACGAAGAGATTCAATTGGGTCAAGATTAGCAGCTTTATATGCAGGATATGTTCCAAAAATTACTCCAATAATTATGCACAACAAAACTCCAATTACTACCCAATCAATTGGGATTACAGCTGTAGCTTTTAAGTATGAACCTGCAATATTACCAGCAATAATACCGAGAATAATTCCAATGAATCCGCCAATTAAAGAAAGAGTAATTGCTTCAATTACAAATTGAACAAGAATATTAATTTTTCTTGCACCAACAGCTTTTCTTATTCCAATTTCTTTTGTTCTTTCTGTTACAGATACAAGCATGATGTTCATAATCCCAACTCCAGCAGCAAGCAATGCTATAGCAGCAACTACAATTGAGCCGATTCTTACTCCAGAAGTAATATCATTTATTCTTGTCAACAATTGTTCATTTGACCAGATATCAAAATCGTTCTCTGCATCTGGAGGAACTTTTCTTATAGTTCTGAAATGTCCTTCTGCTTCTTCAATTAATTCGTTATATGAATTTCTGTCGAAGGACATTACAGTAATATTCACACTATGTTTTCTTTTTCCATATAATGATTGAAATGTTGTGATAGGAAGAATAACAAAATTATCGCGGCTTTGTCCAAAAAATTCTCCTTGTGGTTCAAGAACTCCAATTACTCTAAATTTATGTCCTTCCAATGTAACAAATTGATTTAAGGGACTGGAATTTGGAAAAAGTTTTTTGGCTATATCAATTCCAATAACTACAAAATTTTCATATCGTTGAATATCCCGTTCATTAATTGCTCTTCCTTCTTCAACAATCCATTGATTATTTGGAAAAGCTTCGGCTGTTACACCTGCAACCATAACATTAGGATTTGTTTCAATATTTCCTACTTTAAGAAGTTTACCACTTTCCCAAATTTCTGCAGCAACATATTTGGCTTTTGATAATTTTTCTTTTAATCGATAATATTGTTCAAGTGTTATATCAGCACGATTTCTGTATTTCAAGCCTGAACCTGGACCACCTGTTTGAACAGCTGGCCACTTTTGAATTTGGAATGTATTTTGTCCAAGCATTGCAGTTCCTTTTTCAATGCTTGTCTGCATCATTTCAATTATTGTACTTACAGCAATGATTGAAAAAATTCCTACAACAATTCCAACGATAGTAAGTACAGACCTCAACTTATTGGTTTTAAGAGAATTGAAAGCAACTTTCAAAATTTCGATTATTTCCATTATTCATACCTCAATGCTTCTACTGGGTCTAATTTTGCAGCTGTATATGCAGGAGCAAATCCAGAAACTATACCTGTTATAATTGAAATTGAAATTGCAAGAATTATAGTTCCTACCTGAACGGACGTAGGCAGAAATTGATTAACAATTTGACTCAATAACACAGCAACAAATAATCCAATCAATCCTCCAATTAAACAAATTATTGCCGCTTCAATTATGAATTGGCTTAAGATTGTTCTTCTTTTGGCACCAATTGCCTTTCTAATTCCAATT
Source organism: Rosettibacter sp. KY25 (assembly GCF_057554405.1). NCBI lineage: Bacteria > Pseudomonadati > Ignavibacteriota > Ignavibacteria > Ignavibacteriales > Melioribacteraceae > Rosettibacter > Rosettibacter sp. KY25. The sequence goes on from NZ_BAAJAO010000002.1 coordinate 223,901, forward strand.
TCTTTTGTTCTTTCTTTAACAGAGACAAACATTATATTCATTATTCCAACTGCACCCACAAATAATGACAAACCAGTTATGAATAAACCTGCAATTTGAATTACACCCACAGTTTGATTAATGTTTTTTAATAAACCTTCCTGCTGATTGATTGAAAAATCATCTTCCTGATTATACTTCAAACCACGAATTTTTCTCATAATGCTAATTGCTTCTTCTTTGGTCTGTTCAACCAATTGATTATTCTTTGCTTTTACAGTTATTGTAATTGTTTTATTATTTTCATTAGCAAAGTATTTGAAAATATTTTGGATTGGGATTATAATTTGTTTATCTGGATTGAATTCCCCCATTATCCAGCTCCCCTGTTCAGCAAGAACTCCAACTACAACAAACTTGTGACCTTTGATTTTAATTTCTTCACCAATTGCATTTGAGTTATTAAATAAATTTTTTGCGATTTCACTTCCAAGCACTGCTACATTTCTTCCGCCATTACTTTCTAATTCATTAAAAAATCTTCCTTCGCCTAAAGTTAAGTTAGTTGCTTTGATATAATCACTGTTCGTACCTCTAACAATAACAGCTTCTGCAGTTTTATTTTTATATTTCACTGTTTGAGGGGTCCATGTATCAGGGGCAACAGCAGCAGGCAGCTTTGCTAATTCTTTGAATTGTTCATATTCTTTCATTGTAATATTTCTTCTGTTTCTCAATTCCCACCATGGCTTATCATTACTAAACCATTCCCATTTGTCAATGTAAAGATTATCAGAACCAAGAGACGACATTCCAGTTTGAAAAGCATTATCAATTCCATTAATTGCTGTTGACATCAAAACAACAGATGTTACACCTATTACAATTCCAAGTGTTGTTAGAACCGATCTGACTTTATTACTTCGTATTGCACGAAACGCAATCAATAAACCTTCTTTCAATTCATATAAAAATATTTTCATATCAATACCTAAAGTTTTGATGCACCATTTTTTTGAGGAATATATCTATTAACAACTTTTTCATCATTTTCTATTAGACCATCACGAATTCTTATTATTCTTTCTGCATGTTCAGCAATGTATTCTTCATGAGTAACAAGAATAATTGTATTGCCCTGTTCATAAATTTCGTTGAACAAAGCCATTATATCTTCACCAGTTTTAGTATCAAGATTTCCAGTTGGTTCATCAGCAAGAATGATTGATGGATTAGTAACAAGTGCTCTTGCAATAGCTACTCTTTGCCGCTGTCCTCCAGAAAGTTCATTTGGTTTGTGATAAATTCTATCGCCAAGTCCAACATGTTCCAAAGCTAATCTTGCTCTTTCTTTTCTTTCAGCTGCTGGAACGCCGGCATAAATCAAAGGCAGTTCAACATTATGAAGTGCATTTGACCTTGGAAGTAAATTAAATGTTTGAAACACAAATCCAATTTCTTTATTTCGAATTTTTGCAAGTTCATTATCATTCATCTGGCTGACATTGACTCCCTTAAATTCATATAGACCATGAGTTGGAGTATCAAGACAGCCGAGTATGTTCATTAAAGTTGATTTACCAGAACCAGAAGGACCCATAATTGCAACATATTCACCTTTGTTTATTCTTAGCGATACATCTCTTAATGCATGAACTTCTTCACTTCCTACCTGATAAATTTTTGCAACATGTTCAATGTTTATAATATTCATATTGTTACCATTCATTATTATTTCTTTTCCTTTTTTGTTGACATAATGGAAATCTTTTTACCATCTTCTAATTCTCTTGATACTGCTCTGTAAGGACCACTGATTACTTCTTCATCACCTTTTAATCCTTCAACAATTTCAATATAATTGTCATCACTTATACCAGTTTTTACTTCAACCATTTTTGCTTTTCCATTATCAACAATAAATACAACTTCTTTTGGTTTATTTCTTTTTCCATTTTTTGAATTATTATTTGGATTATCTTCTTTGCTTTGAGAAGGATTTGGTTTTTCCTGCAGCCTTGCAGTTACACTTTGAATTGGCACAGCCAGAACATTATGTTTTGTTTCAGTTTCTATATCTGCATCGCATGACATTCCAGGTCTAATCTTATCATCAAGGTCGAGCAATTTAATTTTTACTTCAAAATTTACAACTTCTTCCTGGGTACCTAAGCCTGTTGTTTTTGCACTATTGCCAATTTGAGAAACAATACCTCTAAAAACTTTATCTCCAAAAGCATCAATATGAATTCTTGCAGTATCTCCAATTGAAATTAGAACGACATCATTTTCATCTACATCAACAGTAGCTTCCATATTGCTTAAATCTGCTACAGTTAATAACTCAGTTCCTGTAAATGCACTTCCGATTACTCTTTCACCTAGTTCAACAGAAAGTTTACTTATTGTACCGTTCATTGGAGAATAAACATAAGTTTTGTTTAGTGTTTCAATTGCTTCTTTTAATGCAGCTTCGGATTGGGAGACAATTGATTTTTGAGATTCATAATTTCCAAGAGTTTGTAGATAAGCTGATTTAGCAGCTTCGAGGTCAGCATCGCTTGCCAGACCTTTTTGAGCTAAACCCTGAACTCGTTTATATTCAGATTCAACTTTTTCCAGCAAAGCTTTTGTAGCATTCAACGAAGCTTTTGCTTGAGCAAGACGAGCTTCGGCACTGTTTTTTTGTGCTTCATAAATATCGGGTTTTATCCTTAATAATAATTGTCCTTTTTTAACAATATCACCTTCGCGAACAGGCAGATAAACAATTTCTCCAGTTGCCTCTGCAATAATTTTTACCTGATATTCTGGATTTATTTTACCTGTTGCAGTTACTACTTGTGTTATAGTTCTTCGAGTTACTTTTTCTGTTTGGACAGAAATTATTTCTTCTTTATTTCCACTGAAAGCAACAAGCAAAATCAAAATTAGAAGTAATAATCCCAGTCCCCCAAATATGAAAAGTTTTTTCTTCGATTTCTTTTTTCCATTAGCCATTTTAATTAACTCCCTTAAATATTTTATTCATATTTTTTGTATTCGAGTTTGCCAAGTGAATTATTAAGTTTATCGCGTTTAGTATAGAAATCATACAATGCATTAATTTTATTTCGTAATGCATCAGTATAATCTCTGTCTGCCTGCAAAACATCCAGAATAGTTCCAGAGCCAAGATTATATCTTTCCTGATTAATTTTTCTATTTTCCTCTGCTGCAATAACATTTTTAGAAGCTACATCAAGACTTTTCTTTGCGGCTAATAAATCAAGGTAACCTTGTTTAATTTCGATTTTGATTTGTCTTTCAAGTGCCATTAAATCTTCTTGGGCATTCATGTAATTTACCTGAGCAAGTTGAATTTGATTTTCTGTAGACCAATTAGAAAAGATTGGTAAACTTAATGACAATCCAACATAAAATATTTTTCGATTAAAAAGTTTATTCATTTCAACTGCAGAAGTTGACCATGAATAACTGCCAGAGAGTGAAGGAAATAATCCTGAGCGTGCAATTGTTAAACCTTTTCTTGCCGCATTTACTGTTAATTCCTGACTTTTAAAATCGAATCGATTATCCAGCGCAACACTTACCATTGTTTGAACATCTTCAAAGTCTTTCATATAAGAATCTGTATCAACAGCTCTCTGTCCACCAAATGGGTCAACAAGTTCATAATCATCAAGAACATTTAATCCAAGATAATTAAGCAAATTGCTCATAGCTGTTTCATAAGCATTCTGTGCTTGAATTAAAAGAAGTTCTGCATTTCCAAGCTGAACCTGAGCTGTGTAAACATCAGCTTTTGCAACTGAACCTAATCTATTTCTTTCCTGTACTGTCTCATAAAATTTTTGATAATATTTTACATTGTCTTCACGAACCCTTTTCAATTCTTCTGCATTCAATACTTGATAATACAAATCTGTTGTTTGATAAACTACATTTTGTTTGGCTTTTTCAAGATAAAGTTCAGCAGCTTTCAAACTATTTTCTTTTTGACTGATATAAGCAATATTTGCAAGTCCATCAAAAAGAGTAATACCGCCACCAAATCCAAGGCCATAGCTTCTGCTGTCTGTTTGTGATGGAGGAATTGTAACAATGTTGCCAAAATAATCTCGTTGAGTACCTCCTACATCATTAACTCTTTGCCAGTTCCACTGTGCTTGAGCATTTAATGATGGAAGTAATTCTCCATAAGCATTTTTTAACTGGGATTGATTTGTTAACAAATTATTTTTTGTTTTAATAAGAGCAGTGTTTCTCTGAAGTGCTATTGAAATTGCATCTTCTAATGTTAATTTTTTTTGTGCAAACAATGGTGATATTAAAATCAAAAATGACATTATTATTTTTTTCATTGCAGCTCCTTTTTGTGCATTAACATTTAGCACTTTATTTTTCTGGTTATTAAGACGAAATTAATTATAAGAAAGTTACAAAATATTTTTCCCTCATTGAAGTTCTTTTTCTGCAAGGAATTTATCTTTTATTTTTAAGAAATACTCATAAGCATCTTCATAAGTATTTGGAATTTTGCCGTCAAGTATAGCTTCTTCAATAGCTTTTTTAATTTTGCCTACTAATTTTGATGGAGGAATATTGCACACACTCATAATTACATCCCCACGCACAGGAGATTGAAAAGCTCTTAATCTATCTTTTTCCTGAACCTCTCTAACTTTATGCATAACAATATTATAATTTTCAAGATATTGATTTACTTTGATGATGTTTTTGCTTGTTACGTCTGCGCGACACAAAGTAATCAAATCATCTAAATCTTCACCAGCTGCTGCAGCAAGTCTTCTTATTGCCGAGTCAGTTACATTTTCATCAACCAAAGCAATTGGTCTTAAATGAAGCCTAACTAATTTTTCAACATATGGAAGTTTATGAAATGGCAATTTCAGTTTAGTAAAAATTCCTTTCATCATGCGTGCGCCAATTTCTTCATGTCCATGAAATGTCCAACCAATGCCTTCTACAAATTTTTTTGTTAATGGCTTCGCAATATCATGAACCAAAGCAGCAAATCTAAGCCATAAGTTATCACTTACAGCTGCAACATTATCAACAACAATGCATGTATGATAAAAAACATCTTTATGATGATAATCTTGACGCTGTTCTACTCCTCCTAAATTATGTATTTCAGGAAAAATGACTCTCATAATTTCATTTTCATATAATAATCGTAATCCAATTGAAGGTTTTGGAGCAGCCAGTATTTTTAAAAATTCATCAGTAATTCTTTCCTGAGCAACAATCTTCAGCCTTTCTTTCATTTCTCTTGCTGCTTTTAATGTATTTTCTTCAATATTAAATTCTAATTGAGCAGCAAATCTAAAAGCTCTCATTATACGCAATGGGTCGTCATCAAAAGTTTTATACGGGTCTAAAGGAGTTTTAATAATTTTGTTTTGAATATCTTCTATTCCATTAAATTTGTCTAAAAGCTGCCCAAATGAATTTTCATTCAAAGATATTGCAAGAGTATTGATTGTAAAATCTCTTCTACTTAAATCATCATCAAGGGTGCCTGGCTGAACAACAGGATTACGACTGTTTCTTTTATAAGATTCTTTTCGTGCGCCTACAAATTCGAGTGATAAATTTTTGTATTTGAAATGTGCAGTTCCAAAATTTTTATATATGACTATATCTGCTACTCCTAACTGATTAGCAAATTCTTTTGCAAAGGCAGGTCCGTCTCCTACAACTAAGAAATCAAGCTCATCTCTTTGTCTCTTAAGAATTATATCACGCACAAAACCACCCACCAGATAAATTTCTTCTTTTCTTTTCTTTGCTATCTCTGATGCAGTTTTTATAAAATCATATTTATTTATGATTTCTTTGAAGTCCATATTTTCCTTTTTGAAATTAAGGTGAATCAATTCAATGCTAAAGATTATTTACCCAATTTATAAATTTTAGATTGTTAACGAGTGTTTTATGAAAAAATTCATCATCTTGATAACTAAGTGTTTTTACAGCTAACTCTTTTGCAGTTTGACAATCACCTATCATTATTGCAGTTTGTGATAATTTATATACCGCATAGCACGAAGAAAAATCATAAACATTAATTTTTGTTTTAAAAAATTCTACTAAGCTTTTAAGTTTATTATTATTCTTTTTGCTTAATTCTAAAATATATGGGACAGTAATATAATGAATATCTTTTTGATTTAGTTTCATCAAGTAATTTATTTTATCATCAGTATTCATTTTTAAGAAAAGCTTTAATTCATCAACTCCATTTTTTAAAATCATTTTTCTAATCAAAGCCTGATTTACAAATTCTATATGAGGATTTTGAATAATTAAACTATCCAGTAATTTTTTTGCTGATTCAATTTTATTATTCATTATATAAACATCAGTTAATGTTAATTCTAAATTGTAGTAATAAGAGCTGTTCTTAAATTTTTTTATTTCTTTTGCAAGGAATACTTCTGCTTCCAGATTTTTATTTTGTTTAATTAGAGAATGAATCAAGCCCGATAAGGATTCATAAGTTTCAGCATAATTGTAAACTTTCCTAAATAATTTTTCTGATTCAAAATATTTCGAATTCTTATAATAATTAATTGCTCTTTTTGTTTCTGATGCAGCTGTTCTTGGACAAATTTTTTTAAATATTGATTTGCCTCCAAAATATAACTGAGCTTTATCAAAATTCTTCTTAATCTTTAATCCATCCAAAAATTTGAAATATTCATTCTCCAATACATCAATGCTTTTTTTGAATGAAGTATTGAAATCAGAAGTTTTATAGAATTGCTTAACTTTTTCAATTCCATAATTATCAATCAGAAATCGAAAAAACGAACCTGCAAATACATAAGATATGGATGAATAATTAGTAAAAAAGTTAAACCCGCTGAATAATTTTTTCATTTCAACTTTTATACCTGACTCATAAGCAATTTTAGCTGGATAATGAATTGGATAATCATCAAAATTATTTTCAATTGCCATTGCAATTCCTTCTATAACAGCAGGATTAAAGTTTTTATTAACCATAAAAATTGTAGTCCCAAATTCAGAAGATAAAGCGTGAGCAATTTCATGTTTTAGTGTATGAGTGTATGAATTATAATCAACATAAATCTGACGAAGCCAGGGTTTTGAAACATCAGCTTTTGCAGAACCAAATAATTTTTTCTTTTCTTCTTCGTCGTAAAAAATAAATGAAACAATTTTTTGTTTGCTTTTCAGTTTTAACTCATCTTTAATCTGCTCATAAAAATAATCATGCATAATGCCGATAAGTTTTATTTTATTCTCATCCTTAATTTTGTTTGAATAATAAATTACAGCATGTTCGGTTGATAAAGATTTTCCAAGATTATTTCTTAATGAATTAAAAGTAGTTGAAAAGTGTAAGTATGGTTTAAGAGAAATGAATACTAATGAAAAAATCAGAATTATAATCAGAGAAATTTTTTTGATGATTCTTTTTCTTGTTAACAGAAAATCAGAGACAAAAATTAGAACAACAAAAAAAATAATATTTATCAATCTGTAAGAAATCAGTAAACTATTTACAGGAATTTCTTCATCATAAATTGTCCCTGAAAAATATCCGAATATAGGATTGAAAAAAAATAATTGTGGATTGAAATAAAATTCCAGCATCGGTATCGAGATGATTACAAAAAAAGCAATGATGAAAATTAAGTATCTGAATTTTTCAAAAATTATACTTACAAAATTGGCAGTAACAATTCCAAAAACTGATGCAGGAATTGTTATGATTAAAAAATACATCAATCCATTCCAAACAGGACATACAGAAAAAAACAAAGATGCTGCAAGTCCAATTAATAGTGGAATTAAAATAAGAACTAAAAAATAATTTTTAAGAATTTTTATTACGTGTAAAAATCTTTCTTTACCATATTTATTAATATTCCATATAGTTAATAAACCATTAGCCCCAAAAAGAAGAATTGAATTTACAATCGAGAACTCATAATTAAAGGTTTTGAGGAGAGGAAGATTAATCAGTAACAGATTAATTATAAAAATAGATGTGATTACAATTTTGGGGAATAAATTAATATTCTTCAGTTTCAACTCTTTCAATATCTGCCCCTAATGCTTTCAATTTTTCTTCGATTCTTTGATATCCTCTATCAAGATGATATACTCTCAGAACTTCAGTTGTATTTTCTGCAGCTAATCCTGCAATTACAAGACTTGCACTTGCTCTTAAATCTGTAGACATCACTTTTGCTCCTTTGAGCTTTTTTACACCTTTAACAACTGCACTATTATTAATAACTTCAATATTTGCTCCGAGGCGATTTAATTCAGGCACATGATTAAATCTATCAGGATAAATTGTATCTGTAACTGTAGAAATTCCATCTGCAATTGACATATAAGCAATCCATTGAGCCTGCATATCAGTTGGGAAACCCGGAAAAACTGCTGTTGTAACATCTACATTTTTTATAGTAAGATTTTCTGCATCTATTTTTAATAATCCATTTTCATAAATTAAGTTAGCTCCGCTTTCTTCAATTTTTATCAATACAGATTCAAGATGTTCTTTGACAACATTTTCAAGTTCAATTTTACTTCTTGTTATAGCTCCTGCCAATAAAAGCGTTCCAGCTTCAATTCTATCAGGAATATTTATAATCTCTGTGCTGTTTAGTTCATCAACACCTTCAATTTCCATTATTGTTGTTCCTATGCCAGAAATTCTTGCTCCCATTAATTGCAAGAATTCAGCCAGTAAAGAAATTTCGGGTTCAATTGCAGCATTGGAAATTACAGTTGTCCCTTTGGCTAAAACAGCTGCCATTAAAGTATTGCCTGTAGCACCAACTGAAGGCACATCAAAATGAATTTTTGCACCATTTAATTTTTTTGCTTTTGCAATTATATATCCTTGATCGATTTCTATTTCAGCACCTAATTTTTTCATTGCTTCGAGATGAAGATTAATTGGACGAGGACCCCAAGCACAACCACCAGGCATCGAAACTTTTGCATAGCCAAAACGGGATAAAAGTGGCCCCAGTACATAAATTGAAGCTCTCATTTTTTTAACAAGTTCATAAGGTGCAACTTGACTTGTAATATTTGATGAATCGATTTTCAGTGTGTTATCAAAAAAACTTATGCTGGCTCCAAGTTGTTCTAAAAGTTTTATCATTGTAAAAATATCATTCACTTCCGGGACATTATAAATTGTGCTTATTCCAGAAGTAAGCAAAGTTGCCGGCATCAAAGCAAGTGATGAATTTTTAGCTCCACTTACTGATACCCTGCCGCTTAATTTTCTACCGCCTCTTATTACAAATTTATACACAGTTTCTCCTAATGAATTTTTAATATTTGTCCATTGAACCCAACTAAATAAAGATGGCCATCAGGATTCAAAGCAATGTCGTTCATATTTGTAAAACTATGAGTATCAATTAAATTCCAGTTTTGTCCGCTATCTTTAGAAATCATCAATGTTCCTTTACTACCAATTAATGTTACATAATTTTTAGAAATGAAATAAACTTTTTGTAATGCACCTACATCGGCGATTCTTTTCAATTCCCATTCTTCTCCAAAATTTGTAGTCCTTAATATAGTTGCATCTCCTCCTGCAATAATACCAAAACCATTTTCTTCAAGGTCAATTGATTTCAAATAATTATCAGTAGAAACATTATCAATTCTCTGCCATGTTTCGCCACCATTTGTTGTTTTTAGAATCAATCCATTCCAGCCAACTGCAAATCCTCTGCGTGAATCAAAAAAATCAATATCAAAAATTAATGAGTTAGTATTTGTAACAACTTTATACCAATTTATGCCGCCATTGATTGTCTTTAAAATTAATCCTCTATTTCCTGTAATAAATCCTGTTTGTTCATCAATAAATTTAATTCTGAAAAAAGTATAACCTTTTTGAACAGGCACTAATTGAAGAGTATCTAAAAAGTCTTTGCTATAAAAAATTGATGACGAATCTCCAATTATTATAATTTTCCCTGTGGGGAAACAGTGTAAATCACTCAAATTAATTTTTTTATCAAACTGTTTTTGTTTCCAAGTAATTCCGCCGTCATTTGAAATTATTATTGTTCCTGAATCTCCAACTGCAATTGCATTTTTTTCATTTATAAAAAAGATTGAATTAAGATTATGCTTGACGCTGCTCTCAACTTTGTCTATTGAAGTGAATTTAAATTCATCTTCTTTTGATGAAAAGATTGATTGCAAATCATATTTTTTCAACGATTCCAATTTATTGCTTGTAATCAGTTCATTAACCTGCTTATAAACGAAATAAGAAAGAACAATTAACAATACGAAAAAAAATGCGAATGCGGAGGCTGAAGCAACTTTATAAGTTTTGCTTCTTTCTTCGGTTCTCTTAAAATAGCTTGTATAAATTTTTGAAATTGTTTTATCAAGCTGTTGAACATCCTCATACATTTCTTCGCATGTTGCATATCGATTCAATGGATTTTTTTCCATTGCCTTAAATATAACTTTATCAACTTCTTCAGGAACTCCGGTTAGTAAAGAAGAGATTCTTGGTGGAGTTTTTTTCAAATGACTTTCCATTACTTCATATTCACTATCACTATCAAATGGTGGATGTCCAACAATCATTTCATAAGCTGTGCATCCTAAAGAATAAATATCGCTTCGATTAGTAACTTCCACTCCTTTAATTTGTTCAGGACTCATGTAATAAACTGTTCCAATCTTTGCCCCGGGTTTGGTGAAATCTTTATCATCGAACATTGATTTCGAAATTCCGAAATCCATAATTTTTGCGATTCCTTCACGATTCAGGATTATGTTGGAAGGTTTAATATCGCGATGCACAAATCCTTTTGAGTGAGCATAACCCAAACCAAGCAAAATTTGTTTTAAGATATACATCACATCATAAAGATTAAATCGTCCCTGTCGCTGAAGAACTTTTTCAAGGCTTTCTCCTTCAACATATTCCATAACAATTCCAAGTAAATCCTCATACTCAATAAAGCCATAAACTGTTACAATATTTGGATGAGATAATTTTGCTTGATTCTTAGCTTCTCTTTTGAATCTTTCTACAAATCGAGCATGGTCATACGTATCCGCATTTAACATTTTTATTGCAACATATCTGTCAAGTTTAGTATCGTAAGCTTTATAGACAATTCCCATGCCCCCTTTACCAAGGACAGATACAATTCTATAATTATCAATAAGAATACCGATTAGATTTTCCATTGAAAAGATTTATTCTTTGTTAAGAAATATAAAAATCTTTTTGTAATGATGCTGAATCAAAATTATATAATTGCTGAGAAGTAAAGAAAAGAAATGAAGCTGATGTGTTAAAATATTTTTAATTCTTTAAACTAATTACTGCTTCCCAAATTTTTTCGTCTACAAAAATTCCATTCTTCAAGTTTTCATTTCTTGTTTTGAGGGTTCTTTCTCCCGGATATAAAATTTCTTCTTTGCTAAATTTTCTTGAACTTTTATAATAACTAATAATTTTACCTGCTATTAAATCAATTTCATTCTTAGATATAAAAACATCAGGATTAATTGCAATAAAAATTTGGGACATTCCGTAGTCATCATCAAATTTGCTTAAGTCTGATGTAGAATTTCCACCAGATAAAACAGTTGCAAATAAATCTAATAAAAGTGATAAGCCAGAACCTTTCCAGAATCCAATGGGTAAGGCTCTTTGTGTCTTATAAATTTCTTGAGGGTCATCTGTTAAATTTCCATTTTCATCATAACCGCCAAACACTGATAATTTCTTTCCTTCATTTATTAATGTTGCAAGTTTACCATAAGAAAATTGAGACAATGCCATATCAAGCACTACATTGCCATTTGAGTGCGGCAGTGCAAAAACAATTGGATTATTTCCTGTTCTTGGCTCCAATCCTCCCCATGGAGTCATATTAGGAATTGTGTTTGTCCAGCAAATAAACAAAAAACCTTCATCAGCAGCTTTCCAGCCATAAGTTGCTGCACGCATCCAATGATTTGTATTTTTTAATGCAATTAATCCTGTTCCAAATTCTTTTGCTAATTCAATAGCTCGGTTGGTCATCTTCCATGCATTTAATGGACCAGGAGCTAAGTTTCCATTCCATCTTTCAACAGAATTGAAAGAAAAAATTTTTTCAGGTTTTGCTTTCGGATTTATTTTCCCTTTTCTTATTAATTCAATGAATGCTGGGAATCGATTTATACCATGTGACAAAACACCGCATAAAGTATTTTCTGCAAAAATTTCTGCACATAAATCTGCTTCTTCATTTTCGAAATCATGTTTAATTAATATTTCCTTAAAAACAGATTTTAATTCATTATAATCAATTTTTATTTTCATTATTATTTTCTTTCTTAATTAAAATGCAAAGTCTACTTTTCTTTCATTTATTGAAGCAATACTGCTGATTATTTTGGCATCATTAATAATTTTCAATCCTATTAAATCATCTTTAGAAAAATTTTTATCTGATATCAATTGAATTGTATCATTCTCACCACCTGAATGAAATTGGAATGTAATTCCATTAGTAGTTTGAAAAATTGGTTTACCTATGACAGTAACAGGTTCTGCAAAATGAAGTATTAACAAGTTATTTTGAATTTGATAACTTAATAATTTGACTGGAGAAGTAGATTCAGGATCCCATTGATGATTAAAAGTCCAGTCTGGATTAATTTCCTGCGGAGTTGGTGCATTTTCTGCTTCGTTCAAATTATTTTTGAACCAATCATAATTTATAGAATCGCCTTTACAATTATAAAAGTAATATCTTGGTCCCCAAATGAATTGTCTATTACGAGATGGGTCATCTTTGTAAGTTACGCGATAGATTGGTTTATCTGCCATATTTTTTGAGAATGTGCAGTTAATTAAATAAAATTGTGCTTCATAGTGATGTCTTCCCAATTCAAAATTTTTCACGCCATCAAAATGAGAATTAACAACAACAAATTTTTGATTTTTATCGAATGAACCAGCGTGCCAGATTGAAGCTGTTTCTTTTAATTCATAGAATTTTGAATCTCTTATGAAGCACCAACCGCGTGGACAAACAAAATCTACAGCTCCTTCGAAATAACAATTTGCATGATAATACATTCCAGTTTTGTAATCCCACAAAGAAACTGTATCGCCGCCTTTGCTGATAACATTGCAATTATAAATTATCGTTCTTGTTCCAAATCCATAAATAGCAAATGCATGCGGACCAACTTGTGGCTGTGAGTTTTCAATTGTTAGATTTTCTAAAATTATATCATCTCCATAAATATTAATTACTCCTGGACCAATTGCATCCATATTTTTATTCCAATCTTCTCTTAATTGACTATAAACAATTTTTGTTTTCTCTCTATCTTCACCTTTCAATGTAATATAATCCTGCTCAATACGAATTTTTTCATTATAAGTTCCATTTTTAATAAAAATAATTAAACGACGATAATTGAACATCGGAAGCGCAGCAACAGCATCGGATAAAGTTTTGTAATTACCAGTTCCATCAGATGCTACAATTATATCATATTGTATCTGGGCATAAAATACAGTGTTGATTAAAAAAATTATTAAGAAAATTTTTTTCATGATTAATCTCCAAAATTACTTTTCATTAACAACTTTCAAGTAACGAAGTAAGTATGAAACATTTTGAATAAATAAACTTGTTGATATGAATTTTTCATCTGTGTTGTTTGGAAATGGTGATGTATCAAATTTATCGCCAACATAAGAGCTGCAATACAAATTAGAATTAGAATCACCTAAAACTTTCTCATCAATGTATGGATTTGAAATAAAAACATTTTTAGTTAGCCATCTGTTCTTGCTATCCAATTGAGAAATTATTTCTTGAACTTTGTTTAATGTTGCTTCTTGCTTGTGATTATCAAATACTTTTTCGCTTGGCAATTTCAGGTATTCATCAATTTTTTTATAAATCTCAATTGGATTATTATTTTTAATGCTGAATGGGAATTGCAGAGAAGAACTATTTTCAAGATTCAATTCTTTTGCTGTTTCGTATTGTCTTTTCAAATTATTGATATTTATCATTCTAACACAAGGATAATGAATGGTTGTATTGTGATTATCATAATCACAAAAATATTTACCGAATTTAACATTTGTTCCTTTTCGATGAATATAGATTGGCTTATTTGTTTCTAACTCAACAAATTTTGGAATAAGCACCAATGAATCTTTTTGTTCAAGAACAACTGATTGAATCCAATTAATTGCATCTGGAATTCTTTCAACAAATTTTTTATCACCAGTCAATTCATAAAATTTTATCAGCATTTCAATATGTCTTGCAGTGTATTGAGGGTCGAGCGAAGCAGGTTCATATGTTCTTGCAGCTGCAGGTTCCAGATTTAAATTATATTGCTGCGCCCATCCTGCTTGTGGATTTTTATATTGTGAAATCAAATAAAAATTCATTCCTCTTTTTATTGGCTCAATTAAATTTTTGTAGCTCAATGTTTCATAACATAATATCAAGAATTTTATGTTGTTCCAGATGACATTATCATTGAAAGTATAATAGCAGGTGTAATTTTTTTGACAATCTACATTATCAAGCGGGAAGCGTTGAGGCCAGGCTCCATTCGGATACTGACTTTCTAAAATAAATTTAATTGCTTTATCAAGTGCATTTTTAACATGTTTATCTTTCTTCAACAAATAAAATCTCAATAAAAATTTTGAAGCACCAGCGGTTACATTATCATCAAAAGTCGCATTGCCATAATAATGCTGAAATTCTTCCATGCGCCAGCCATTTGCTCCAATTGTAGAATACCATTTTTTTAATGATTCTTCACCAGCAAAATCAATCATGTAATTCCATCCGCCGCACTTAAGCTGTCCCTTAATTAAAGCTTCTGCAGACTTTTTAGCTAAATTGTAAAAGTATTCATCCTTTGTAGTTTCATAAGCATCAAGAAAGAGATGTCCCATTTCAACAGTACCGGGTCCTTGAACCCAAACCATTGAAGGATATGCTTCCATTTCGCCCCATCGACGCGATAAGTCTTGTTTATATGTCCAAACATAACCACCATTAACAGATAAATTTTTATCAAAATATTCAGTTGCTTTTCGAATTACATCTTTAATCTGGCTTTCTATATTTTGATTTATTTGTGCTGATGAAGTTGCAATTGTTATTGTATAAACAATAACTGTGAAGAAAAATTTTAAATCAAAGAACAAATTTTTTTTCATAACAATATTAACCTTATGATATTAAGTGAACAGAAATTTCATTTAATCTCTGTGGTTCTCTGTGTTAATCTCTACAGTTCTTCGTGTAAAATAATTACACAAAGAAAAATCAAATCATCTTACAATTAGAGCATTCTTATTAACATCATTAGCAAATTTCGTTTTATCTTTTATTTCATTTGCATTTTTGCCTTTCAGATAAATTGAGTTTGTTTTTTCACCTTGAAGCTGTAATATAATATTATTTTCCTGCGATGGAGTAAAATTCTCAATTGCAATATTTCTACCCTGACTAATTTTAACAGCTGGTTCATTAGAGATAATTTTTGTATTAATTATTTTTATTTCATCAGCATCAAAAATTGAAATTCCTTTTTTAGCATTCATTAGAACATTATCTAAAACTATATTTTTAATTGGCATTTCTGGTAAACCTTGAAGAACAACAGCATCTTCAGCACCAATACAATAAATATTTTTTAAGAATATATTTCTAAAAATTGGAGTCCCTTCATTTACTTCAAAAGCAACAGCCTGCTTTGATTTTTCTTCAAGAGGGATGTCTTCTGTTGGAGCTGCCCCGCCGTAATACATATTAAAGCTAACAGCTTGAGTTGGAATATTGGTCATATAAATATCTTCAATAAAAATATTTTCAACTATACCGCCTCTACCTCTTGTACTTTTGAATCTGAGTCCAACATCAGTTCCAATAAAATTACAATTCATTACCTTAATATTTTTTACACCGCCGGACATTTCACTTCCAATTGTGAATCCACCATGACCATGATAAACTATACAATCTGCTATGATAACATTTTGAGTTGGGATTCCGCGCTTTCTTCCAAATTCATCTTTGCCGGATTTCATACAAATTGCATCATCACCAACATCAAATTTTGAATTATAAATAATTACATTCTTGCATGATTCTACATCAATTCCATCTCCATTTTGTGAGTACCATGGATTTCGAACAGTAACATTTCTAACAATAATATTTTCACTCAATAATGGATGTAAATTCCATGCAGGAGAATTTTGAAATGTAACTCCATCAAGTAAAACATTTTTACAATTAACAAGGTTAACCATTACAGGTCTAAGGAAATCTCTAACTTTTTCATAATCTTCTTTTGTTAATTCTTTTTTAGTTTTCTTTAATTCAGATAAAATTTTTTCTCCATTCATTGCTTGTTCTGAGGGCCACCAGGTATTACCGGCTTTATCAACGACGCCACCAGAAGAAATTAATTCTTTCCATTGATTTGCTGTTAATTTATATTTTTTTACAGGTCTCCATGCATCACCTCCGCCGTCAATTATTCCCTGACCAGTTATCGCAATGTTTTCAAGATTGAAACCACTAATTGGAGAAGTGCATCTGTATTGATTTGTTCCTTCATAAGTAGTTTCAACAAGAGGATAGTCATCAAAATTTTTTGTGAATTGAATATGTGCGCCCTGCATTAAATGTAAATTAACATTGCTCTTTAATGATATTGGTCCAGTAAGCCACAATCCTGGTGGAACAATAACACTTCCACCGCCATTTTTTGAACAGGCATCAATTGCTTTTGCAAATGCTTCGGTATTTAAGGTAGTTCCATCGCCTTTAGCACCAAATTCAGTAATTATAAATTTTTTATCTGGAAAACTCGGAACTTTTAATTCCGGCATCAAAAATTCTAATCCCTTGTAATATTTTTTTACTTCTTTTTTAATCTCATTAAAATTTTTTGATAAGATTGGATTAGAAAATGAGAGACTTATAATTAGTGTAAATAGAATAAAGAAATTAATCTTTTTCATTTTAATGCCTTTGGATTTTTAATTGGAAATAAAAATAGAACACAGATAAAGACAGATTAGGGAGATTTACTAAGTAAAATCAAAAATCAATTTAAATTGCCCGCACAAGGCGGACAATTCAATTTGTTCTTAATACTTTTTTAGACTATCCTTTCTAATTCAAACTGGATAATTGTAAAATCCATTTAACAAGATTTTCTGCAGCTCTTAAGTTCTGAAAATCTGTAGGTAATTTTCGATTGTCAATATATTCATTGTAAAGCCAAGGGTCACCAACAGCAATTACAAATCCTTTACCATACTTCTTAAAGATTATTACAGGTTCATTATCTTTCTTTAACAATATGTAAGGCAGTTCATTAAATTTTATTGTAGAAATTTCTTTCATGTATATTTTATCAACGCCAGCAAAAATTGGGTTACATGGTAAATTCACGAATGCACCCATATCAAATTTATTTCCATCAACTCTATTGAGACTTACTTCGTTAAAACTAAATCCAAATCTTTCTGTTAATTTATTGAGATGTTCGAATTCACAATTACCTTTGTCGTTGGCAAACAATAAAAGTATTCCGCCGTTCTTTACCCATTTTTCAAGTTCATTAATACTTTTTTCATCAATATAATTTGGAGAATCAGTTTCCTGTGGTGTATCAGGGTCAACAATTATATAAACATTTCCTCCTTTCAAATTTTGCTGTGTTGGTGCTTTTCTTAATTCAGAAATTTTTGAACCATATTTTTCAAACAATTTTCCTAAAACATAAAATCCAGAGTTAGTAGTATCTTCCCAGATGTAATGATATCTTTCTTTTTTTCCTTCTTTGTTAGTTCTAAATTCATTATTGAAATAATTATCAAGAATCACATTGTATTTCTTTTTTGAAAGAGCTTCTGCTTTTTCAATTTCCATTGCAGCTAAGATTAATGGACCATAACCTTTAAAATCATTTGTTCTTGGTTTTTCACTTACATAATATTCATAAGAGCCATCACGATAAGGATTACCACCAAGTCCTGCCCCTCTGCATGTTCCATATAAATTGTAATATCCATCTTTATCAAGTTTAACAAATTCTTTTAATGCACCTTTGAAAGAAACTTTTGCTTCATCAATAAATTTTTTTGGGAGGTATCCATTATTGTAGCCTTTGGCAAAAGCATAGATATACATTAATGTTGCAGAAGCTTCAAGATAATTTCCTTGACGATTGCCTTGATCTAATACCTGATACCATACTTTTGATTTTGAATCTCTCACTTTCAATAATGCTTCACAAACATTATTAAGAATAGAAATTATTTTTTGTCTATCTGGATGTTCAACAGGAAGGAAATCTAAAACATCTACAAGAGCCATAACATACCAGCCGATTGCTCTACCCCAAAAATGTGGTGAACGACCAGTTAAAGGGTCAGCCCATTTTTGTTGTTTGCTTTCGTCCCATGCATGATAAAGCAATCCAGTCTTTTCATCCAAAGTTTTTTCATAAATCAAAATGATTTGTTTAGTTATATCATCAAAATCCTGTGGACGATTAAACACTTTAGCATATTCTGCATAAAATGGTTGCCCCATATAAATTCCATCGAGCCACATTTGATAAGGATAAATTTTCTTATGCCAGAATCCACCGCTTTTAGTCCTTGGCATTCCATCGAGCTGCTTTCGTAAAGTATCAACTGCAATTTTATATTTCTCTTCTCCTGTTATTTGATAAGCAAAAAGAACTGCACCAGCCGGTTTAATGTTATCAATATTGTATTCGGAAAGCTTATAAGTTTTAATATTACCATCATTATCAATATACTGGTCTAAATTTCCTTTAATAAAATCAAAATACTTTTGCTCACCTGTGTAGTAGAACATTTTTCTTAGTGTTTCGAGCATCAAACCTTGTTCATAATTCCATTTTTGGCTTGTCATAAAAGAATCATAAGTAACTGCACCGGGATGACGAGCTAAAAATGATTCGGCAAATTTTACAGACCAAAAATCCTTGCTAAACTTTCCTTTGGGATAAACATTTGTTATTATCCCAAGAATTATTAACATCAAAAACAACTTGCTTAGTTGTTTCATAATTTTAATTCCTTTTTATAATGCAAAGTTCAAAGAAATTCTATTAACATTATTAAATACTTTTATGTGAGAATAAGAATAATTTATTTCAACAAGATTGCCTGCTATTTCTGTGTTTAAACCAATTCCAGCAGACCACGAAGCAATATCACGATTTGTTTGATAACCAGCTCTCAATGAAATCATGTTCATAAATTTGTACTCAAGTCCTAAATTCATTCTTTCTGAATAATTATTAAAATGTGCAAAATCTACAGCGAGCGTAAGTTCATTATTTGTATTTGATGCATCAACAAATTTCCACAAATTGATTGCTGTGCCAAGTGTGAATACCAATGGAAGCTGTTCATCAATTTCTTCTCTTTTAATATTTGATGAGAAATTTCGAATTGCCATACCAAAACGAAAATCTTTGTAACCAGTGTTATAAAGAACACCAGCATCAAAAACAAGTTTGGTTGCATTATTCTTTTTTGTAGTTCCATTGATAAAATAATTTTCACCTAAATTTTGTCCTGCAATTCTAATATTCCCGCCAATAGAGAATTGTGTGCTGATTTTTTTCGCATAACTTAATCCAACTGAATAAGCACCAACATTACTAAGTTTTCCATTATCTATGTATCCATCGGGATACAATGCTTGCTGAGATGGGTCAATTAGACTTGTGCCAATAATTTCTCCATAATCAACTGTAAGAATATGAAAACCAATAACTCCATAATTATTCAAATTGTAAGTTGCAGTTCCAGCGAGGTATTTTATATCAGCAATCCATTGAGTATAGTTTAGACTGATATCAATTGTATTGTTTGTATTGGCAATTCCAGCAGGATTATATAAAATTGCTTCTGAAGAATTTCCAACTGCATAGAAAGCTTCTCCCATTGCACTTGCTTTAGGGGAAATGCTAACGAGCAAAAAATTCATAGTGCTCTGAGCCAATTTGTTTAATCCAACCTGAGCATAAACATTGTATCCAGTTATGATTAACAAAAGCAAAATTATTTTTATTCTATTTGTTTTCATTATTGATATCTCCCAATTTTATCGAACAACAATGAACTTTTGATAAGAAATTTCGCCATCAGGCTTTTCGAATACTGCTATGTAAACACCACTGCTTATTACCTGCTGGCTTGATGTTAACATATCCCATGTTTCAGAACCAGACTTTGCAGGATTATCATGAATAATTGTTTGAATTAAATCGCCGTGTTCAGTATAAATTTTTATTTTGCAAACAGGAGGAAGATTGAAAAAGATAATTCCTCTTTGGTCAGTAAAGCCGTATGTTTTCAAAAGCGGGTCATTTATGTTATATGGATTAGGAACAATTCTAATTTTAGACATATCTTCATAAGCAAGTCGTGGTGGATTTATCCAGTAAATATTTGGAACAAGCACACGAGAACTATACATTATTTTTCCTCTTGTTGTCGGGTCAGCATTTGGGTCATTCGGAG
Source organism: Rosettibacter sp. KY25 (assembly GCF_057554405.1). NCBI lineage: Bacteria > Pseudomonadati > Ignavibacteriota > Ignavibacteria > Ignavibacteriales > Melioribacteraceae > Rosettibacter > Rosettibacter sp. KY25. Next base: position 244,515 of record NZ_BAAJAO010000002.1, read on the forward strand.
CAATTCTTGCTTTTGATTGAACATAATAATAATACTGAGCCCCATAAAGAATTGATTTATCTTTATAAACATGTTCAACAGCTTTATCAGAAGCATCTGAATCATAAATTGCTTCATAGAAAACTGTATCCTGATTAGAAACTCTTCTCATTATTCTGTAACCTGCAAAATTTGGCATTGCTTCTGCTTCAGGACATTTCCATTTAATTTCAACTCCATCACCGTAACCAGTTACGCTTAATTCAGATGGAGGCGGTGGTGCTTGAGGAATTTTATATCCAGTTTTGAAATTCCATTTTGCTCTGTAAGCAGTTAACATAACAGAATCAATTCCTGAACTAATCCATCTGTCTTTTCTCTTATCAATTTCTTTTGCATCAGGAGGAAATGCAAATTCTTTTGGCAGCCAGCCTTTTTCTGGGTCTGGCATGTTAGGTGGATTTTCAAGGGTTCCTTTTAACCATTTTCTACCAACTTCAATTGCTTTTTGAAGTGATAAACCTGCAATTCCAGATGCATACACAATTCTAATTTTTTTACCAGGTGCAAAATTTCTGTAAGGACCAAATACACTAACCATCAATGGATTTGGACCTTGCTTTGTTCCTCCAGGATAATTTGAATAATCACTTGTTCCTAATTCATCTGAATTTCCTCCATGATGAGTCCCTGGATGAACATTTCCACTCATTGGGAAATAATCGGAATATCCTCCGGCAAGTGACCAGAAGTTTTTATTTCCATATTGGTCATTTTCTACTGTGTATGGAATATAAGTAGCTGTTGCAGCATAAGTAACTTTTGGTTGAAGAAAATCATCTTTATCTTCTGCAGGATTGTCGAATGGCTTTTCTGATGCATGAAGTATTGTATAAAAATAGATATTGCTAAAGAGTAATCTTCCATCCTGTGATGTAACAGGAGCTCCCATGTCATCACCTGGTTTATCTGGGTCATCTGCACTGTATTGATAATAAACTCGAGCAGTATCTCCAACTCTTCCACCATAATAATGATTCCAAACGCGAGTCAACATTGGAGCTTCGTTTGATGGGACTGAAGGATTAATTCCAATTGAATAATAACTATTTGCACCATTACCTTCCATTTTGATATAAAGAGAATCAAAAGTAAAATTAGATTTGTTTTCAAATGTTACATCAAAGATAATGTAGTTGTCGTTGAAATTTTGACTCCATGCCATAATTTTTCTTGTCATCTCAATTCCAAAAATATATTCATTTCCAACCTCAATAATCTGGTCATAAGTTCCATCAGTAAATTTTGATGGATTGTATTCACCAAAATCTTGTAAATCAACGCTCTTGAAATCTGTAGTTTGTTTAGGATATTTATAACGAATATAATTTGTTAATGGTTTTGTAACCTTACCGATTTGAGTCCATTGAGTTGTAGGACCATAAATTGGTAAAGTATCATTCTTCCCGGTAAATGGATTGGGCCAAGGAGTTGTAGTTCCAATTTGAAAACCTGAACCTGTGTTCAATTCTCTGTATTGACCTCTAAATCCAATAATGTTGTAATCATTAGGAAAGAAGCCTGCACGATAATCAAAATTTCCTTTATCGGCATTTGCAGTAACACCAATCCATACCCTTCCGACTTTCATCATTGCTGTTTTAAGTTCTTCAGTTCCCTGAGCATAAATTGATGTTATGCAAAAAGCAGCAATTATTAATGTTAGAATTTTTCTTGATTTCATTTATTCATCTCCATTCTAATTTCAAAATTTTAGAAATCTATTCTTAGACCAACCCAAATATCACGGGGTTGACCATAGAGCCAGAATGAATAATTTGGGTCGTTGATATATGGTTTTTCATCTGAACGCAAATCTCCAACTTTATCATTACCTGGAATGTAATAACCTGGTTGAGATTTTCTCAGCTGGTCAAATTCTGGCGAATCATACATTGGCAGACGCAATGATGCCATATATTTATTGAAATCATTGTTATCCTGAAATGCATATCTTCGATTAAGCAAACTTACTTTCAAATTCAACACATTGCTAATATCAACAAAAAATGTAGATTTCAATCCATAGATATCAAATACTTTTGTAAGTTTTAAATCAACCATGTAATAATCAGGCCATTTCATATTGTTGCTTATGTGAAGTTTGCTGAGTGGATTGTAAGTGAAATAATCTCCCGCTCTCCATTCTCCAAATATTGTCATACTCCATCCACCAAGAATTCTATGACCAAAAATTTCTGGTCCCCAATTTTTTGGCGAACGGAAAGTAACATTGGCATTAAATCTTGGACGAGGCAATGCTCTTGTTTCCTGACCTTGATATAAACCTTCTCTGTCGTTATTAATAGTTACATCAGAAATAATTTCTTTTCCAGTTAAACCAGTTTTGCTAAGCATGTAATTAAAATTCAGCCAGAAGTTTATCCATGAATTATCATTCTTTGATAAAGTCAATTCAAATCCTTGAATATCTTGATATTCATTATTTGCTCTTCCAGTATAATTTAGAGTTCCACTTGATGTTTGATAATTCACTTCGCCAGCCTGACCTGTTATATCTTTATAATAACCTGAAATTTGTAGTAAATAATTATCAAGAAAATTATAAGCTACACCTAATTCATATGAAATTGTTCTTGGAGGTTCAAGATTTGGATTGGACATATCATATAACCCATTCTTATCATATCGATATCTGAAAAGATACATTGTGTAATAAGGAGGATTTGAACGGAAATGCCCATAATTGAAATAAAATTTAGAATTAACTGTAACTGGGAAAGAAACACCAATACGCGGACTTACAGTAAAGAAATTTTTAATTGGCTGCAAAAATCCTGGATGAGTTTCATTGTATTTCAACCAAGTATCCCAGATATATGAACCACCTTTTTCGAGATAACTATAGAGACTTGTATCAACTTTTTGTGGACGAAAAACTTCTTCTGCAAATGGGTCGCCAGAGGGCCATAGTCCTCCGCCTCCATTGTAATAATCGAATCGAACACCCAAGTTTGCAATTAAACCTTCATAACTAATTTGGTCTTGAATGTAAGCTGCTGCCTGGCTTGGCCATCGGTGATAATTAAATTCATAAGTATTGTAAGCATTATTATTCCATTTTTCCCAAAAGTTATGATTAATATCAATATAATTATATTCAAATCCACCTTTAACGAAATTGTGTTCATCAATTTGCGAAGCTAAATCAAATTTAACTTGTAACTGATTTATTTTTGTATTGTCATACAAATCACCTTCTTTACCACGGAATCTTCTTGCCATTCCTGGAGGAGCATCATAACTTGGGAATGTGAAGTAATCTCTAGTATTTGGATTATAAACTTTATGTGTAGTAGCAAATTGCCATTTGCCGTAAGGAGATTCATCAACATAAATCGGTCCAAAGTTAGTAATAAATGTTGTATCTCTGTTATCTCCTGTTGGAGTGTGGTTTTTAATATACAAATAACCAACTGTTAATTCCCAATAAGATTTACTGCTCAATACTTTATTAATTGTAACACCATTCATCAAAATTGTTTGATTTAAGATTGGATAGAATGGCTGGTCATACCAGTATTCTGGATTGTTATAAACATAACGAATATTATCGATTGGCATGAAGCCGCCTGCATTTCCAGCATTTGGAGCATCACCCCAAGGTGGACGAATTGGACTTAAACCAATTTGTCTTTTCCATAATCCATTATATGTAATACTCAAACTTTGAACTGGTTGAGATTTTATAGTAGCAAAAGTTGTATATGATTTTTGACTTCTCAAAGTAAGCGGCATTACATAATGCCTTTCACTTGAATTATTAGAAATATAGAATGTAGCATCACCTAAAAATTTTCCAATAAATGGAATTGGACCACCAAATCCGCCATCAAAATTCCAATCAGAACCATCTTCTTTCATTCGATGATTTTTAAATAGTCTCTTTTGTTCATCTGAAAGTTCATAATATCCAATTTGTTGTTTTAATTCAGGAGATAAATTTGCGAGTCCTTCATAATCTGGTTCTGACATATGCATCCATGCAGCAAACAAATACAAATCATATGGAGTAACCTGTTTTTCTGGAGCTTTCCCTTTATTATAAATTGATGCTTGATTAATCCATCCAGTAAATTTGGGATTTTGTTCTTTCATGTAAGGATTGTCTTTCCAAGCTGCATCAGTTCCAATGAATGCAACAGAAGCATCCAAGTAAGATCTTAAAGCATCATTGCGAGGGTCATAAAAAGATGCACCAAATCTTCTCATGTGAGAATTATCTCTTGAAAATGAAAAACTTCCATGATAGCCATCTTTCGAACCGCTTTTGGTTGTGATGTTAATTAAACCTGACCTGAAATTTCCATATTCTGCATTGTAACCGCCGGATAAAAGAGAAACTTGGTCAATTGCACTGAGAGGAATTGAAGTTTCTGCATTGCCCACAGCAGCATTAACATAAGATAATCCATTAACCAGAGAACCAGTTTGGTCTGCGCTCCCACCACGAATTGTTAAAAATCCATTTTCAGTTGAAACACCAGGCAATTTGGAAAGAAATGCATTAATTTCTCTTACACCTGATGCATCCTGCAATTGACCTGAAGATACAACCATTTGTGTGTTTGAAACTTCTTTATGCAATTCATCTCTTTTTGCAGTTACAACTACTTCCTGTCCCTGAATTACTGTTGGTTGAAGTGTAATTTCAAGATTTGTTACTCTGTCTGCTGATACAATTACTCCAGTTAAAATCTGGGTTGTATATCCAATCATTGAGACCTGAATATCATAAGTTCCAACGGGAACATTCACTATAAAAAACTTTCCATTGTCATCTGTAGCTGCACCAAGATAAGTTCCTTTAACAATTACATTGGCACCAAACAATGGTTCATTTGTTTGGGCATCTCTTACTGTTCCAATAATTCTGCTTTTAGTTTGTGCAAATTCATATTGGGGTACAGTAAGTAATACCAATGTAATCATGCATAGGAATTTGAAAATAAATTTTCTTCTCATATGTTTCTCCCCAACTGTTATGAATATAATGTTTTATAATTTTTCAAACCGGAACCAGTCAAAATCTGTGTATCCAGTTTTATCAGAATCAAATGGTGCCAGTGAAAAAATTCCAGCTTTTGCACCAACCCATTTCCCTGCCTTTGCATTAAAATCCTTACCTAATTTAGTAAAATGTTTTCCATCAATGCTATAGTAAAAAGTGCACCTTGCATTTTCATTAATATCTACTCTGAAATAAATTTTATTTTGTTTTATCTTTTTTAATTCAATAATTTTTTCATTGTTATTTTTTTCTGCATTTTGATTTATTGCCTGATAAATTCTAAATCCATTTTGAATTTTTTCTATTCCAATGTATGAATAATCAAGTCCAAAAATTATTAATCCGGCTTTTTCATAAATTGTTTTTGGATTGAACTCAAGTTTAGTAGTAATTCTAAATTTTTCTGCTGGAAATTTTTGCATTAATAGTTGCGGAACATTCCAAAAATTTTTTGTTGAATCAGGAAATTTTTGTGAATAAAATCTTAGCCAGCCTTTTCTTTGTTTTAGAGAAATCCATGATGAATCAAAATTTGCTTGCCACTGCCATTGCAAACCTAATTTTAATGAATCAAACTCATCATTAGTTTGAGGTACACAAATTTCATAATTCTTCCCAACATCAGGCTTTTTATAATTTGAGACAGGCTCACCAATTCCATTTCCATCATAATCAATTCCAATCAGGGGCCAATTGTTTTCCCATTTCATTGGTTGAAGATGAACAATTCTTCCATAAGCATCTTTATCCTGAAAATGAATGAACCACGATTCACCAGATTGAGTTTCTACCCAGCCGCCTTGATGAGGACCATTAATATTTGTTGAACCCTGTTCAAGAACAATTTTATCTTCGTAAGGACCATAAACATTTTTTGACCTCAGAACAACTTGCCAACCAGGTTTTACTCCTCCTGCTGGTGCAAAGATGTAATAATATCCATTTCTTTTATAAAATTTTGGTCCTTCCATTGTGGGATGTTTGATTGAATCACAAAAAACTAAAACTCCTTCATCTAATAATTTTTCGCCGTCTGGACTCATTTTATTTACTGTCAATCTATGTTTAATTCCAGAGCGGCTTCTTGCCCATGCATGAACAAGATAAGCATTTCCATCATCATCCCAGAGGGGACATGGGTCAATCCAGCCTTTGGCTTTTTTAATTAATTTAAGAGGTGCCCAAGGTCCTTTCGGGTTTTTCGATTTTGTCATAAAAATTCCATAATCAGGGTCGCCGTAATAAATATAAAATTCACCATTATGAAATCTTATGCTTGGTGCCCAAATTCCATTACCATGCTGAGGCTTATTAAATTCTTGGATTGGATATTGAATAACAGCATGAGAAATAATTTTCCAATTAACTAAATCTTTTGAATGAAGAATTGGTAATCCTGGGAAATGAGAAAAACTTGATGATGTCATGTAATAATCATCACCAACACGAATTACATCAGGGTCTGAATAATCAGCATGAATGATTGGATTTGAATAAGTGCCATCTCCATTATCTGGTATCCAGACAGCCCCATTCTTCTTAAGTTTTTCTAATTTATCTTTTGAAGAATCTTGGAGGTTGGTATAATCGTGATATATTTCATTTTGTGTATTAAAATTTTCATCACAAGTCCAAAGGGTTGATTCTTTTTCACTTTGTTCAGTATGATAGAAAGAAAAAAAATTATTCTTAGCAATTAAAATGAATATGTCATTCTGAAGGAACGAATTGACTGAAGAATCTAAGAGAATTAAAGATTCTTCGTTTTGCTTAGAATAACAATAAAGATTTTTTGTTTGAAATCCCAGAATTAAAAGTACTATAAGAAAAAATTTTTTATTCATCATAAAAATTATTTTATTAATAACATTTTCTTTGAAGAAATTTTGTCGTTGAAATACAATGAATAAATATAAATCCCAGAATTCAAATTGGAGCCGTCAAACTTAACATTATAATAACCTGAATTTTTGAATTCATTTATGAGAGTAGAAATTTTTCTTCCCAATAAATCATAAACTTCTAATTTCACATAGCCGCTTGATGGAATTGAAAATTCAATATTCGTAGTTGGATTAAAAGGATTAGGATAATTTTGCTTTAGTTCAAAATTCATTGGGAGCGAACTTTCATTTTTTTTTATATCTGTTATAACAACACTTTCAACAAGGCTATTTAAATAAACTTCGAGATTTGTATATCCATCAGAGTTAACAATATTTCTGTCATCAGGATTATTAGGATTCAAGCCATGCTGAATTTCCCAGTCATCAGGCATACCATCGTGGTCTGAATCAACAGGAACATTATAAGTATTAAGAAGAGGCCATCCTCCAACTTCAGATTGAGAGTCAATAATTCCTTTACCACCACCTCCCCATGTTTTTCCAAATTTTGCAGTTCCAGTTCTTACTTCTTCAATTATTCTTAAATCAACTGAATCTCGTTTTGGATAGCAAGCGCCTGCATATTTTAGGACTAATTCATAAGCTTCTTGTGGAGAATGTGTAGTAACATCTGCAATTGGAAAGGGCTGATCAACTTTTATTTGTTGTTTTATTGTATTAGAAATACCTTGAACCCCAATACCCCAATTATCTGCAGTAGCATCAGGGGCATCATAAACATAATTATCAGCCACATAAAATTTGCCATAAGTTGTATTTGTTCCACTGTCTGTGGTTGGATTAACAATTCTTTTTCGCACTCCAGAATTTGTAGCAGGACCTGGTTTATAATAATTCAATCGGACATTTTGATTTCCTTCTTCACCACCATAAGCACTATTTCCGCCCCAGTTATAAATAACATTATTAACAAAATCTACAATCTCTTTATCAGGTTGTCTATGATATCTGCTTCCATTAAATCTTGGATTACGGCTTGAATGATGAGCTAAAAGATTATGATGAAAAGTAGCACCAATTCCTCCCCAAATTCCACCATAACCATGAGGACCTTTACTATGGTACGAATTATATAATGATTCAGAAACCAAGCACCATTGCATTGTGAAATTTGTATTATCATAAAAGCTTGCAGTTTCATCAATACTCCATGAAGCTGAGCAATGATCAATAATTATATTTTTTCTATTTCTACCACCAAATGAATCACTTTCAAGTTTATGAATATCACCTAATCTTATTCTTAAAAATCTTATTATGACATTGTCTGCATCAACTGTTAAAGGATAATCAGCAATACAAATTCCATCTCCAGGAGCAGTTTGGCCAGCAATTGTTAAATCGCCATTTTTTATTGTCAAGTTTGATTTTAATCTTATGGTTCCTGATACTTTAAAAACAATAGTACGTGGACCCTTTTGGTTAATGGCATATCTTAAACTGCCTGGATTGCTATTATCTTCAAGTGTAGTAACTTCATAAACAGCCCCGCCTCTTCCACCAGTTGTAAACCTACCATAACCTTCTGCCCCAGGAAAAGCCAATGTTTGTGAAAAAGATTTAATGTTAATAAAGAGTATTATTAAAACAACAATCTGAAGATGATATTTTTTCTGTAACATGAATTTCTCTTTTTTATGAAATTAATTACTAATTAAAGTTTTTTTATTGGTATACCAAAGAATTTTTTCATATTAAAAATTTTCAAAGAGTTTCTCCGTTTCGCTCATAATTACTGTGTTTTCTTCTCTTTCAGTCATTCTGATGAG